>JBEPYC010000160.1:0-8981 GCA_041641555.1 Chitinivibrionales bacterium
GCGGAATCGGCCAGCCGTGTCACCGTACCCTCCACCGTTGTTCCAGCGGTGAACCTGTCAGCGACGGTCGTCCACGGATCCTCTTCGACCTGCTTGATCGAAAGAGATACTTTGGTATCGCGAAGCGGGCTTTTTCGCTCCAGGCCCAGCACGACGACATCGACCTGTTGCCCAACTTCAAACAACTCTTCGAGATTCTCGACCCGGTCCCAGGCGACTTCGGAAATATGAACGAGTCCCTCGATCTGACCGATATCGACAAAAAGCCCGAAAGGTGCGAGTCTGCTGACGGTTCCACGTATGGTCTTCTTTTCTTCCGATTCCTTTTCCAGTTGAGCAAGGCGTTCCTCGAGATCGCCTTCCAACAAAGGAACCCGAGAGACCACGATATTCCTGCCACCCTCGGTTATACGGGAGATCACGAAATCCATTGTCCGGCCGAAATACACATTCAAGTCATCGACAAATTTTATATCGACCTGCGATGCCGGGCAGAAGGCGCGCTTGCCCATTATCTTGACATTCAAGCCGCCTTTGTTTATTCCCGTGATTTTACCCGAAACCGGGAGTTTCTCTTTCATCGCATCGTAGAGTTCTTCGGTGCCGCCGCTTTTGGAGACCATCGACTTACTGATCAAAAGCTCACCCTCGGTCCCCGAAACGACATAGCCGCTGACCGTGTCACCCTCTTGCACCGCCAGTTCACCTTCGTCATTCTGGAGTTCGCCCAGCTTCATCGCTGCTTGGTTCTTGGCACCGATATCGACGAATACGTGCGAGGATCCGACACGTACCACTTTACCTGAGACCTTGGCCCCTTTCTCCACCGATGTCTGCTTCGGTGCATACTGATCGACCATGTCCATAAGCTTCTGTTCCGACGATTTCTGCTCGGTATCCTCGTCGAAAAAATTGTCATGTTTTTTGTCTTGCATACTATCTGACCATGCCTTTCACGCTTCGGTAATCAGTCGGATATGCTCGGGAAGCAGAAACGCTCCCCGGTGCACGTCATGATTATAGTAGTTGCACCGTTGGCTGAATTTTGCGAATCGACTCGCATCGAAAGCTTCCGGTATCCGCTCCGAAGGACCACATACCACAAAGCTGCAAACGCTCCCCGGAAAAGAGGGAATCGTACATGTGTACGCCCGATACGAGGCAAACAAGGAAGATACATTCGCGACCGCGTTTCGGAGGGAATCCGGTCGTATCGTCGGCGAATCCGTCTGAAGAACCGCAATGCCGCTGTCCGCCAGATGACCACGGACCAGTTGGTGGAAGTTGCTGGTTTCCAACGATTGTACGGGCCCACCCGGATCATAGGAATCCACAATGATAATATCGAACTGCTCTCTGGTGGCCTCCAGATAACTGGCCCCGTCATCGATTACCACCTCGGTACGATCATCGCTGAATCCCCGGGCGAGCTGAGGAAAATACTGCTGAACGGTATCCGCAACCGCGCTGTCGATTTCACAGACGGTGACTTTTTCGACCGTTTCGTGTTTCAAGGTCTCGCGCAAAGCCCCTCCGTCACCGCCACCGATTATACAAACCCGCTGCGGCTTCGAATGCATAAGCAAGGCCGGGTGAGTTATCATCTCATTGTAGATATGCTCGTCCCGTTCGGTGAGCACGATGGTTCCGGCCAGAAGAAGAATACGCCCGAAGGAGTACGTATCGAAAACTTCGATTTTCTGGAATGGGCTGGCCCCGCTGAATTCAGAGCGCTTGGCTCGAATCGTCATTCCCGCCACGCCGTCGACCAGGCTCTTGATCCAGATCGTCGAGCCGGTTTCCGCTCCCAGTCCAGGGATATCGTTCATACTCACCTCCTCAGCGCAGCTCAGTCGATTGCAATGATTTTTGCTTTGGGAAAGCCGTTAAAATTACTCGCACTTGCGTTTGTATACGCACCCATCGAATCAAACTGGATAACATCTCCCACCTCAAGCTCGGGGATAACGATATTCTCGTAGAGCACGTCGATCGAGTCACATGTCGGGCCGGCAATCACCGAAAGCTGCCCTTCTCCCGTCCGTGGAAGTGTCAAAGGGTATTCCGCATGATCATAGATCTTACCCGAGAAAGACCCGTACACACCTTCATCGAGATAGTACCACCATGCCCCATCCCGACGCGACTTCCCGATGACACGGGCCAGTAGAACCATAGCAGAGCCAGTTATGAATCGCCCTGGCTCCGCAATAACCCGGTACCCCGAAAAGTACCGTTCGAGATAATCGTTGATCGGCTGACAGAACTGCTGGAGCGGCGGAATATTGGTTATATATCGGATAGGAAACCCCCCGCCTATATCGATTATCTTCAGAGGAAACCCCGCAAGCGCAGCCTTCCTGCAGATATCCCGGCAATACTCCAGGGCTTCCAGATATTTCAGCGAATTGGCACTCTGAGATCCAACATGAAAACTGATGCCTTTTACATCAAACCCCTTCCCTACCGATTTTTCGACCAGATCGAATGTGTCCGAAGGATTCACGCCGAATTTGTGGGACAGGTTTACGATACATGCAGGATTCCGGATACTCATCCGCACAAGGATGGAGAGCCGGTTACGATACGGCAGAAGTTTTTCCAGTTCGTACTCGTTGTCGACAACAAACAGAGTTATTCCGAAATCCAGCGCGGCACGAACTTCGGCATCGGTTTTTATCGGGTGGGTATGGAGACACCGGTCCGCAGCAATGCCGCATTCGGCGACCGCGCCGATTTCCCCGCTGGTACAGACATCGAAAAAAGCGCCCTCTTCCCTGAGTGTCCGAAGGATCTCCGGATGGGGATTGGCTTTGACTGCGTAGAAAAGATCGACTCGGGACAGCGATGCCTGCAGCGCCTGGAAATTCTCCCGCAAACGCACCCGCGACAACGAGAGCAACGGTGTTCCGTGCTCCTTAACGAGTGATTCAAACAACGATGTATCCATAGAGTTTTCTGCCGGAAAATAAAATCAGCCGGGTTTTATACTTCGGCAACGAAATGATCGGGAAAGTCCGGTTTTGCATCGGTGATTATCCGCCCTTTCGTCTTGCCGACCGTCTCATCGATAAACGGATATGCTACCTGCATTTTCTCGTGGGTAGCGCCAGTGAATACCTTCAGACCGTCGATCCCGTATTTTTCGAGGCGGCGATCGATTTTCGAGGCTTTGGATCCAGCGATATCGGTTCCATCGGAACTCACCGCTATGGACCACAGCGTTGCATACATCTCGATATATAAATAAACCGGACGAACATGCGAGAAAACCGAGCCCAGCGTTTTACGGATGCAATTCACCGCCAGCGGACGCATGATCGGCGACTCTGTGTGCATCACGAAAATCCCCTCGGGACCACGAAGCGACCGTTTTACAGCGCGAAAAAACTCCCTGGTGTAGAGCATTTTAGAAGGGCCGAACGGATCGGTCATATCCATAATGACGACATCGTAGGTGCCAGGATTCTCCTCGACATGCTTCCGGCCGTCGGTGATGCAGATTTCCACCCGATCATCTTCCAGAGACCCCTGGTTCATGTCGGACAGATACTCACGCGAGAATTTGACCACGTCCCCGTCGAGTTCCGCCAGCTCCACCTTCTGCACCGTCGGATACTTCAGTACTTCCCGCAAAATGCCGCCATCGCCGGCACCAACCACCAGAACCGTGCGGGGCTTTGGATGCGTGCACATCGCGGGATGAACCATCGGTTCGTGATACAGGAATTCGGTACGCTCCCCCACCTGCGTGATACCATCCAGCAGAAGTGTACGGCCGAACTGTTCGGTGTCAATAAGCTCGATCTTCTGATACCTGGTTTTTCCGCGATATAGGGACTCCTTTACGGTATAAAAATAGCCGCAATGCTCATTGAGTCGCTCGAAAACCGCCCGTTTGCCCTCAAACTTCTTCACTGAAGCTCCTCCTACTCGTGGTAGATGTTACTACATTCGAAAATTTCCTGCATCTCCCTCCGGAGCAACTTGGTAATCCTGGTACGGGCTGTAGATGACAGTTTCTCGCTTTCGGGGCCAAAGAGATAGTTATCCAGGCGAAACCGCTTGACCATCATTTTGGTATGAAAAAGATTATCGGACACGATATTCAGATCATATGCGGTATACCGGGAAATGAGATCATCGGATATGTAATCCTGTATCGAGGTTATATCGTGATCGATATACACTTTCTTACCCTGAACATCGCGCGTAAAACCACGAACTTTGTAGTCCATCAAAACGATGTCCGACTCGAAACTGTCGATCAGATAGTCCAGTGCACGAAGAGGCGAGATCATACCACAGGTTGAAACATCGACATCAACCCGAAATGTAGATATGCCCGTAGTGGAATTTGTTTCGGGGTACGTATGAATGGCGATATGACTTTTATCAAGATGCGCGGTCACACCCCCCGGAATTGCATAAGGATGGCCCTCGTTTATGAGCACCGTGACACTTGCCCCGCGCGGTTCGTAGTCCTGTGTGGACATGTTTACGATTTTGGCCTGAATAATCTCGGTAACTTTCTCCGCGATGCTCTGTAGCTTCTGAGAATTGTACGCTTCATCGATATACTCGAGATAATCATTCTGCGATGCTTTCGAACGGGCATAACAGATATCGTAGATGTTGAAACTGAGAGACTTTGTCAAATTGTTGAAGCCCTGGAGCTTTATCTTCCTGCCCCGGCATCGATTGATCATGCAGTTCCCCCTGCTGTCGGAAAGAGCGCTGCCTTGCCCTGCTATAATTCGTTGATGTAAAGTGGTTTGAAGCCCTGTGGTTTGTCCGAAATATAGTTGATGAGAACCACTTCGGTTCGCTCTCGGGGTTTAATATTGATTACCATTGTATCGGAAAAAAGGCGGCTCATGTGTATGCCCCGCCCCGAGTCATCGAGTAACCCTTCGCCCCCGACCTGGCGCGCGATTCGGTGGAGTACGGTCTCCTTGGAAAGCATCCCCTGGGAATCAGACACCGAGATCCCATAGCGGTTTGTCCCGACCCCGCAGGTCAGCACCACATATTCGCCCGGCTCAAGCTTCACCTCGGTCAATTCCTGGTACTTGGTGGTACCATCCGGCAGCCTGGGCGCATGATAGATCGCGTTGGTGACGGCTTCGTCGATCAGGAGTTTCATGTCACCGGCAGTACCCAGATGATCCATAAATAGCTCGACCACATGCTCCCTGATCTCCCGGGCCTCCTGCGAGGAGCGAATTTCGAATTGCCCCAGAATCTCGGCCTCCGGGCCCAGATACCGTTTGAGTCCGAATACCTTCTCCGACAGAATGCCCGCTACCATCACCTCCAACTCCTCTGCATTAAATGGCATGGTCTTGGACATAATGGTGGAGAAACTGTGCTCGCGAGCGATCTGGATGTAGTCATCGATGTTATACGACGTGATGAGCATTGTCCGGGTCGATGGGTATTTTCTCTGTACCTCCTGAAGAAGCTCGGGGCCGGTCATCCCCGGCATATTCACGTCAGAAATGACCAGATCAAAGGTTTCCCGAGACAGGATATCCAGTGCTTCCTTCCCGCTGGATGCCGAAGAGATATCATAGTGCTCTGAAAGCACCTCGGTAACGACCGTACAAAACGCACGATCATCATCTACTATGAGTACTCGATAATCCCTATCTTGATTCATCCGTTGTCTCCATAGCCGAATTCCGAACCTTCATCCGGTTCCACACTGCGCGAATGGCCGAATAACCACAGAAAACACCCGCGCCAAGCGCAAACCCAAGAACCGCTCCCAGAAGAACATCTCCCGGGTAGTGCACGCCAACATAGACTCGCGAGTACGCGATAATTCCTGCCCCGCCAACAAACCAGGCAGTTTTTGAAGGAAAGAGAAAGCTCCAAAGACCCGCCTGGGCAAACACATTCATCGAATGGTTGGACGGCAACGACAGCGATGTTTTCATACCCATCAGAAAGCGCCCGCCTTCAATCATTACATCGGGATGGCACGGTCGCAAACGGCCGAAAAAAGGCTTGAGACCCCAGAAACACAATGGATCGGAAATGGCAACGGTGAGAAGCGCCAGGCCGATGGCCAAAAGAGCGGTTTTCCTCCTGAAGTAGATAAAAATAGCTGCCGCGGCCAGCCCCGGAATGATCCAAAAGGTCTTCTGCGTGACCGTCGTAAAAAAAACATCGAGCCACGGATGCGAAAGATCCCGGTTAATCAACAGAAACAAAAATCGATCGAAACTCTCTATCCAGCTCAACGAACGCTTTCTCCTGTAGAAGATTTACGTGAGAATCATCCGGTTGGTTGCGTATGCTTTCAAACCGGCGGTAATGAACCCAGGCGCGATCGCCCGGTTGATCAATACGGACAACCGACAACAATCATTGGGCTGCTCAATGCTCCTGAAGCCATAACGAAGAGCACACTGGGCGGGAACGCAATAAAATACATCCCTCGAACGGCATGAAATCGAGCACAATGAACGGAGGAAGCCGTATTTTGATAGTGACCGCGATACCATCAGCACGTTCTGACCTATGTTCATGAGACCGGTATGACTATCGATCGGGAAAAATTCCTCCATCAGACAGAAAGCTTTCCGCATTCTCCGGGTGTATATATCATGCGTGACCGGACGAATACTCCTATCTATGTGGGCAAAGCTATCGATCTCCATTCGCGGGTACGTTCATACTTTCTGGACCCGCACGCAGACCGGCCTCATATCCCTTTCATGCTTCAACGCCTGGAATCAATTGAATGGATCGCCACAAGCAACGAGACCGAAGCCCTCATTCTCGAGGCGAATTTGATCCGGTCCAACAAGCCACGGTTCAATGTAGAACTCAAAGATGACAAGCATTTCCCATACATAAAGGTAACCGTGAATGAACCGTTCCCGCGGCTGCTGATTGTGCGAAGAGTAGAAAGAGATGGGGCAGTCTACCTTGGTCCCTACACCGATGTACGGGCGATGCGCAAAATGGTGGTCTTTGCCCGGCGAATCTTTCGCATCCGGGACTGCAAGAAAAAGCTTCCGCTGAAAAGGCCGGTCCGTCCCTGCATCAACTATTCCATGGGGCGGTGTTCGGGAGCGTGCGCAGGCAAGATATCCCAGGAGAAATACCGTCAGCAGGTGGTTATGCTTATCAAGTTTCTCAGCGGGCACCGCAAGGACCTCCTGCAGACCATGGAAACAGACATGAACAACGCCTCCGAACAATTGAAATTCGAAGAAGCCGCGTTGATTCGAGACCAGATCCAGCTCATCAGGGATGCTTCGCGCATGCAGCGCGTGGACCTGCGACTCCCCGATACCGATTCGGATGTCTTCGGGATGCACGAAGACCGTGGGAGGATCTGCCTTGCAGTGCTGCGGTTCCGCGAAGGCCTGCTCATGTCGGCCCGGCACTTTATCATCAAGCGCGAAACCTGGGACTATTCAGAAGAAAACCATGACTATATCGTTTTACAGTTCTACCTCTCATCTGGCAAACAGCTGCCTTCGGAGCTGATCGTTCCGGAGAATGCCGGGTTTAACCCTTCCACACTCCAGGAGTGGTTTGAAACAGAGCTGCAGGCGAGAGTAACCGTTACGATGCCGCAGCGAGGGATGAAAACACAGCTGGTGGCCATGGCGCGCAAAAACGCCATGCTCTACCTCTCACAGAATGCACCGGCCGATCCACTGGAAGACGTCGAGGCACTCCAGAAAGCCCTGAGCCTTCCACGGCTACCGGAAGTAATCGAAGCGTTCGATATATCGAATCTGGGTCAGACCTATTCTGTTGCCGGAATGGTACAGTTCAAGGGTGGAAGGCCCAACAAGTCGCACTATCGGAAATACAAGATCAAATCAGTCGAGGGACAGAACGATTTTGCCGCAATGAATGAGGTTGTCGGGCGACGCCTGCGTCGGCTGGCTTCCGAAGGGAAACCACTTCCGGATCTGCTGCTGATCGATGGCGGAAAGGGACAGTTGAGTGCCGCGATGGAACCGTTGCAGGGTATTCCCAATGCACCGATGATCGCATCACTGGCCAAAAAAGAAGAGCTTCTGTTTTCGCCGTTTGCCCAAGGCCCCGTGGCCCTTCCTCCCACGCACCCCGGACGCAAACTGGCACAACGAATCAGGGATGAAGTGCACCGCTTCACAATCACCTATCACCGGACGATTCGCGGAAAAGTCATGCGGCGCTCGCTGCTGGAGGGGATTCCGGGCATTGGAAAGGAACGTGCGGCACGCCTGTTGAAACATTTCGGGTCAGTGCAGCGCCTCCGGGCGGCGACACCGGGCGAAATCGCAGGCGTCCCCGGGTTTTCCGAAAAGCAGGGCCAGCGCATTCTCGAAGAACTCTCCAGAAACGGCTGATTGCACCGGCAACGCGACGGGTTCTCATGAACATCCGCCGGTTGTGCCCTTGAACAATGATACCCCCAAGCCCTTCATTACGGGTCAGGCATACCGATGCTATCTTGATCCGCCGCCCCAAACCGAGAACCGGTTGTGAGAGTCTCTTTCCGGTCAGTTCACCAGTGACTTGGCAAACTCTTCGCTCCGGCGCAGTGGAGTGATGTGCTTGAAACGTCGCAAACCTTTTTTTCTTCCGTTTGACTTATGAAGAATATCGGATTTACGCAGAGCCACCGCCAATACCGCTATCCCAATTACTGCAACGACGAACAAAACCACAAGAGCCTTTTTACGCATCAATCCCTCCCCTTTCAGGAATTACCGAACTCCAGAAAATACTCGCAGTCTTCGCAATCTTCACTCACATACTGAAACGAAACCCCTTCTATCATGCCATCGACAATCCAGCAGGGGTCGTTTGTCGGATTCATCTTATTGAAACACTCATCGCACGCAGTGGCATTTCGCGGGTTCTTGTTTTCGAAATATTGCCAGCACGGTACCCGTTGCCTGGGTTTGGCAGCGGCAACTTCTTCCCGGGCTTCATGTTCTTTCTGAGCCGCCTGGGCAGCAGTT
>JBEPYC010000161.1:0-8938 GCA_041641555.1 Chitinivibrionales bacterium
CTGAAATGCTGATCGAGGAGCTGAAAAAGACCGGCTGGTGATTGCTTTTCAGCTCATTTTCGGTCCAAGAACAAATGGACCAAACCCGCTTCAACCCAATTTGTGTTTTTAGCCTCAAAAAAAGAAGGTCTTACCGAGCATAGAGTGGACTTTCAGACGTTGCGCGACATGTGGCATGCAACTATCAGATAGCTGCTTTGTGCCCCGGAAGTTTTAAAGAGCAAACCGGCCAGCATAACTGCCTACTTAAAACGAATACTTGTGGCTACCTCGAGTGTCGATATGGTAGAATGGTGAATGGTTATACGCGTAAGTGAGGTTTGTGGTTTCGGGCCGTGCATCACTTACAATAGGTGTTTGCCGGAGTTTATCTTAAACACAGGTAGCAGTAATACCGGTAGTTTACCGCTTAAGTCTCCACAAGAAAATTCCGATACATGTGATAGAGGTCACACCAAGTGGCGGAAGGTAACCGTACATTAAAGGGTGACACAGCTAATAGGGAGGTTTTACCATGATGCATCAGCGCATTGACTTGCCGAAGCGGCTCGGGCGAAGACCAAGCCGTGGATCGGTTATCCAGAAAGACGAAATCATCAGCTTGAAGATAGATCTCCAAGTGCTTTCGCCTCAGGAGCTAATCGACAAGTACTTTTCCGCGGTGCATCAGGTTCCTGATCATCATGGGGAGCGTAAGCGACGGGGTTCGTCTGCCAAAGGCAATAAGAAGTAGAAGAAAACAACAGTTCGTTTCTCAAGAAGGGTACCGTACGGTATCCTTTTTTTTTGCACGCAATTCTTTGCTTTCGACCCCAGTGGATGAAAGTGTTCAAACGACCATCACATATCTTATACTTGAGAGTGAGGGTACCAAATAACCTTTCCCAGAGAAGTGCACCATGAGAAAAAATCCCAGGTTAAGCGCTTTAACGATCGGATCAGTAGCTCTCGGGTTCACACTGGTTGTCTCTGGTGCATACGCAGAGAGCGAGCAGAGAGCTTCCTCCGGGGGCGATATTTTCGGGTTTGGCTCGGTCGAAACGGTGAAATCCCGGCTTTCTGAGAACGGTTCAAGCAAATCCAGCAATGCGGGGATGGTGGAGCTGATCAAAACCAGAGACAGCCTCTGCATTGTCAGAAGTGCTCAGTGGGGAATGAGCCGCACCGACATACAACGGATCGAGAGCGCACGCCTGGTGGAATCCAGTGATGCGGTTCTGACTTATCGGGAGCGATTGGGTGAAACGATCTGTCTGATTACCTACACATTTGCTGCCGATAAGCTTCGTGGAATACACATTGAATTCCACGAGCCGACATCCGACCCGCATCAGTACTATAAGGAATTCGAAGACGTTTCGCTGCGGCTGTGCAAAACCGCCGGCGTACCCGACACAAAAAACTATCATTGGGTCGACGAAACATACCGGAATGATCGCAGCAAGTGGGGGCTCTCCATTGCCGAAGGGGATTTGACATGCCATCTAGCGTGGGAGACTTCACGTTCACGAATAGAGCTCAAATCCCGGGGAGCCGATTCGGTTTTTTCCACTACGATCACCTTTTCGCCCCGTTGATCCGGTAGATCCACATGGATTCCTCATGTTCTCAAGAAACGGGGAGAGTCATCTTCAATCCGGAATCTTCAATCAGAAGTTGGAAACGCAGGAATTGCTGATTTGGGCTTTGCCGGGTTTCTTCGAATGGTGAGGACATTGCCGTTCTTCGGCCGGGTTCAGCACGAACGGACACTTCGAAACGCTTCATACCACTGGTAATCACCGCCTTTTAGAAAACCCTGGCCCCTTCGGCGATTGCAGCCTGATGAACGCGGGTAGAACGACCGGTTTCTGCCTGGTACTTCGAGGGAATACCCGATGCGTAGGCCTCAGCATCCCTCTTTTCGAGAAGGGCTATGGTTGCTCCTCCGAACCCGCCGCCGGTCAGCCTGGCACCGTAAACACCATCCTGTCCCCTGGCCAACTCAACCAGTGTATCCAGCTCGGAGCATGAGTTCTCGAAATCAATCCGCGAAGACCTGTGCGAGGCAAACAGCAGATGACCGAAGCCGTGGGCTTCTCCTGATTCCAGAAGCTGCACACCTTTCAACACCCTCTCGTCTTCGGTGACCACGTGCCGTGCGCGTTTCAGTGACACAGGGTCGATTTGATCAGCGTGCAACTCCAGCATCGCCGACGATACATCGCGGAGGGTTTTCACGGAAGGGTCCTGCTGCTCGAAATAGCTCGCTACTTCAAAGCACTGCGATCGACGATCATTGTATGCGGAATCGGAGAGCGAATGGGTTACTCCCGAAGGAGTAATCGCCAGAACCAGATCTTGCCGGGGAAGTGGTATTGTACGGTATGTCAAGTTCCTGAAATCTGTGAAAAGCAGGTGATCCTTTTTGCCAAAGAGTACCGAGTACTGGTCCAGCAGTCCGCACTGAGTGCCACAAAACTCGTGCTCGGCTTTCTGACAGATCCGTGCCAGCTCAGCCTTATCCAATGATATGCCAAAAAGCTCGCAGAGCGCCAGTGCGGTGGCCGTTTCCAATGCAGCCGAGGAAGAAAGGCCCGCTCCCATCGGAATATCGCCATCGACGGCCACCCGAAAGGAGCCGACCGGATGCCCGGCTTCCCGAAGCATTGCCCACACCCCCAGAGGATAGTTAACCCACTTGTTTTTTTTCTGCGGGCTCGTTTCGCCAATTCGAACCACGGAACCAAACTGGGTAGACACGGCCTCGCATATGCAATCGTTTTCTGCTTTTCCGACCGCAATGGTAATGTACCTGTCTATGGCCGCCGAAAGGACAAATCCTTGGTTATAGTCGGTATGGTTACCCAGGATCTCTACTCTTCCGGGTGCCTCGGCAGACACCTCGGGAGAAACGTGGAATGTCTCTGAAAAAACCTTCGACGCAGCGGCATTCCGTTCATTCATCGTTATTTTCTCTCGAACACGATTTTTCCGCCAAGGATTGTGCACGCGGCAAATCCCTGAAGTCGATGTCCGGCGAAAGCGGTGTTTTCCGCTTTGGAGTAGAATGCGTCCGGGTCGACCGTCCATTCGGCTTTCGGATCAACGATGGTCACATCGGCATCCGCTCCCTTCGAGAGAGAGCCTCCGGAGGTTTCGAGAATCCGATTGGGAGCGACCGCCATCTTCTGAACCATATCTGTGGGCGAAAGAATATCCTTATGAACAAGATGCGTGAGCACACACCCGATCGAGGTCTCCAATCCAATCACGCCGAATGCCGCAGCTTCAAATTCGACATCCTTCTTGTCTTCACTCACGTGTGGTGCATGATCGGTGGCAATGACATCTATGGTACCATCGGCCAATCCTTCGATAATGGCCTGCCTGTCGGCTTCGGACCGAAGAGGGGGGTTCATCTTTTTGTGGGTATCGTAATTACCGAGTGCTTCATCGGTGAAAATGAAATAGTGGGGGCAGGTCTCGCAGGTAACCTTGACACCGCGTTTTTTTGCATCCCGCACGATCCGCACCGATCCTGCAGTAGACACATGCGCAATGTGAACACGAGCACCGGTGTACTCTGCAAGCATTGTATCACGTGCCACAATGATTTCTTCGGAGACACTCGGCATTCCCCGCAGCCCCAGACGGGTCGATACCGCACTCTCGTTCATATGCGCTCCCGCAACCAGGTCGGCATCTTCGCAATGGCTGATGATAGGGACGTTGAATGACTTGACGTAATTGAGAGCGTTGCGCATCAATTTACTGTTGTACACCGACTTTCCATCATCGGAAAACCCTCGTGCACCGGCCCTGACCATCTCACCAAACGGCGATAGCTCTTCACCAAGAAGCCCCTTGGTAATAGAACCGATCGGGTAGATACGGCACGGGCACGACTCTCCACGCTGCACCACGTACCGGATCTTTGATTCTTCATCGAGAACCGGACTCGTATTGGGCATGCACGCAACCGAAGTGAAGCCGCCGGCGCATGCAGCGTTGGTACCTGTCTGGATCGTCTCGCGGTCCTCACGTCCCGGCTCCCGAAGATGCACGTGTATGTCCATGAGTCCAGGTACGACCCACTTGCCTGAGGCATCTATGGTGCGCTCTGCAACGAATCCCTCGGGAATCTCGTCTGAAATCGCGTGGATTTTCCCGCCGCTCAGTGCAACTCGCTTAATTCCGTCGATGCCGTTAACCGGATCTATAACTCGCCCGTTTTCGATAAGCACTTTGGGAGCTTGTTCGGAAGAATCCGGAGGAAAAACAATCTGGCCATTAGCTTTCTTAAGCACTTTCCCCGCCTCCAAGTAAATAAAGTGCCGCCATGCGCACCGCTACCCCGTTGGTGACCTGATCCAGGATAACAGAACGGCTGCTGTCGGCAACTGTCGATGATAGTTCGATACCGCGGTTTATCGGCCCTGGATGCATGATAATCACATGCTCCGGCAATGATGAAATCTTGTCGAGATCCAGTCCGTAACGTTCACGGTACTCACGAATAGTTGGAAAAAGCCCACTGTTCTGCCGCTCAAGCTGCAGTCGAAGCAGCATCACGACATCTACATCTTTGAGCGCCTCTTCCACGTTGTCGGTGATCCGGACGGGAAGACTTTCCGGGTGCTGGGGAAGAAGAGTGGGCGGGCCACACAAGGTCACATCCATGCCCATGGCAGTCATTCCCCATGCATTCGAGCGGGCAACCCGACTGTGGAGGACATCGCCAATAATGGCTATTTTCAGGCCATCGAGCTTCCCGAACCTCCGTCGAATGGTGTTCATGTCAAGAAGCGCCTGGGTCGGATGCTCATGCGGACCATCACCTGCATTGACTATTATGGCATCGGTGCACTGCGTCAGAAACAACGGCACTCCAGGGCATCCATGGCGGACCACGATAAAGTGGATTTTCATGGCTTCTATGTTTCGGATTGTATCCCGAAGGCTCTCACCTTTTCGGACGGAACTTGTCGATGCAGAGAAATTGATCGGACTTGCCGACAGCCTCTTTTCCGCAAGCTCAAAGGAAATGCGCGTGCGGGTGCTGCTCTCGTAGAAGAGATTGACTATGGTTTTTCCTCGTAAGGTTGGAACCTGAGGAATATCTCGTTGCAGGACTTCGTAGAAGTTATCGGCAGTATCGAGAATGAGTCCAATATCCTCTCGAGACACGTTCTCGAGCCCCAGAAGATGTTGTATCTGCAATCCCATCAACTCCGCCCAGACAAAGTGAGTTAAGAATTCCCGTTTGTATCGATTTCCATGAGCCAGATACCGTCTTCGCCGTCTTTTTCCGTAACTTTCAACCGGACTTCCTGGTTTCTGGCAGTCGTTATCTTTTTTCCAATATAATCGGCCCGGATCGGAAGTTCCCGGCACCCCCTGTCGATCATCACTGCAAGCTGAATGGTACGAGGCCTGCCGAAATCGGTCAGTGCATCAAGCGCCGCGCGCACTGTGCGTCCCGTGAAAAGGACATCATCGACAAGGACCACGTTGATACCGTTGATATCAAACGGTATTTCAGTGACCTGCACTCGTGGCTGCTTAAAGGGAGCGTGATAATCGTCTCGATACAGGGTTACATCCAGTACCCCCGCCACAAGTGTGCTGCCGGCGAAATCGTTGAGCTTTTGCACGATACGCTTTGCCAGAAACACACCTCGGGTCTGCATCCCGACAATACCGACACTGCCCAGATCCCGGTTCTTTTCGAGAATCTGATTTGCTATGCGGGTGACGGCCAGGTCCAGAGCCTTGGCATCCATGAGGTATTCAAGCTCTTTCATGGCTTTCAAAATATGTCGTGGGAGAGAAACCAGAAAGAGTAAGGGGTACAGCTGGACTCCGAAGTAACCGGAGGGCCCGTTGTCCCTCATGGTGCAGATCCGGGGGTTTTTGCTCTCGCCTCTGGTGGAGCTTCGTGATTGCTCCCGACCCATTCCTTACCAGAGGGATATTACCGGTATTGTGCCGGCAGAAAGAAGGGCGGTCTTCTCATCCCGAGTCCCCATGAGGATAGCGGGAGGTTTCTTCTGTGGCTATTCAATGGTCGAATTGATGATCGTCCGCTTTGTATCGGAGTGCATGGAGATGCCCGGGAGCACGTGCCACGACCCTCCCTGGTTTTCTCGGATCGTGGAGTTTTCTATCCAGATATCGCCCGAGTGGTCATTGGTAACAAAAAAGATAGCCGAACCATAGGCGTTTACCCGATTTTTTTCGATAGTGGTGCCCTTTACCGTGAGCGTCATCGTGTTTCCATCGTTGTAAATCGCCCCTCCACTGCCACCTCCGGGAGTACCGTCCTTTGCCGGGTTTCCACCGTTTCCGATTGCACGATTATGCGAAAACTCACAGTCGATAATCGTCCAGGATACCCCAATGCTCGATATGGCACCTCCGTTGGAGCCGACATTGCCCAGATCACTTCGCCCACCGAAGGTGCAGCCGATGAGATACACCGGCCGATCTTCATACTGGCTGAACACTCGAATTGCTCCGCCCCCGACATCGGGCCCGCTGCCTGCACACTCGTTTCGGTAAAAACGACAATTTATCGCCTTGAAACGTCCTCCGCGCACCCAAATCGCCCCGCCTCCGGTGTGCTCACTCTCACTTACGGAATTGCCATCCACAAAAGTCAGGTTCTGAATACTCAGGCGAGGATGATCCTGGTTCTGGCAATGCGGAGTGGTCCAGACCTGATTCTTGTCACACGTATTCATGTACAGAATCCGGCTAACCCCGCTTCCGCTGAGAACCACCGTTTGCCCTCCATCGATGACAACATCGGAATTGGCATCATTGACAACCTTCGCGGGCTGCGAGAGCTTTATTTCGGTAGTATCCGGGCCGCAATCAAAGACGATTGTTCCTCCCTGAGCTACCGCCTCGACAAATTCTTGTTCTGTGCAGCTCTCAGGGGTACCCGTACCAATTACATGATCCGGATCAGAGACATTTTCGATATGAGCCCATGCAGGCAGCTGGTTGTTTCCGGAACTACCTGTGGGACTGCAGCCGAGAAAGGACGCGATCGGCAGAAAGAAAAAAACGTATCTAAACAGAGAAGGAATCATATGGGTACCCCTGTGGAAAAACACCGGCCGGAGGAGATTTTCCAAAAAAGATCGGCTCCGGGTATCCCGGAGCCGAAAATCACAGAGAAGAGGAAACAGGAGACGACCGGCACATGGACCTCAGCCTTCACCTTCCACTTTCACCATCCAGCCGTGACGATCTTTGATTTCACCATACTGGATCTGCTGGAGTTCCGTGTAGAGCCGCGTCAATGTCTTCCCGGCCACCTTTTCTTCGCCGAAAGTGAACTCTTTGCCCTGGTAGCCAATTGCATAGATGGGAGTGATAACCGCTGCCGTTCCGCACGCCCCGACTTCGGCAAACGAATCGAGCTCCTCTATCTTTATCGGTCGCCGTTCCACCTTCAGACCCAGATCTCGTGCGATCTGCTGCAGGCTGTTGTTGGTGATACTCGGAAGAACCGATGATGATTCCGGCGTAACGAAAGTTCCCTCGCGGGTTATACCGATGAAATTCGATGTTCCGAATTCATCGACGAATGTCCGGGTACTTGCATCGGGATACAACGCGATCGGGTACCCCTTTTCCCGCGCTGCAAGATCACCACGCAAACCTGCGGCATAATTTCCGCCCACCTTGACATTTCCAACACCCTTGGGGGCCGCACGATCGTAATCTTCCTGGATGTATGCCTTGACCGGGTAAAACCCGTCTTTGTAGTATGGCCCAACCGGGACACCCAACACCAGAAACAGAAAATCTTCGGCTGGCTGAAGTCCGACCCGGGGGGTTGTCCCAATCAGCAATGGACGAAGATACAGACTGGCGCCGGTACCATAGGGAGGAATCCACTTCCCGTTAAGCGCTACGGTCTTCTTACAGGCTTCCATAAAAAGCTCCACATTGGGGGCTTCCATGACAATGCGCTCGGCCGACATACTGAGCCGCTGTCCATTCGCATCGGGGCGAAAGATGCAGACATCACCGTTTTTCTGCCGAAATGCCTTGAGCCCTTCAAAACACGACTGCCCATAATGCAAGCAGGTGGCCGCGGCATGCAGGGAGAGATGCGGCTCCGAGCAGACCTCCAAAGCACTCCATCTGCCCTGGTGATACTCAGCTTTGACAAATGCTTCGGTCTGCCGGTACGAAAATCCGAGATCTTTCCAATCGAGGTCTGGTGCCATACTGTTACTCTCTTGCGGATAGGTTATTTCTTCTTTTTAGTATCGGATGCCTCAGCTACCCGGCCATCTCTCATTAGTTTGTACCGGAGACTGTCTATGAGTGCCAGCCACGATGCCTCGATTACATTCGTGGATACTCCAATGGTCCCCCATCTCTCCTTGCCGTCGGAAGACTCTATAAGCACCCGCACCTTTGCGGCCGTACCGGTTCTTCCATCGAGTACCCGCACTTTAAAGTCTTCGAGTTTGACCTCGAGGAGACTCGGATAAAACTTACCCAGTGCCTTCCGCACAGCGTTGTCCAAAGCATTCACCGGCCCGTCACCTTCGGCTGCCGTATGCTCCATTTCGGTGTCCTTCTGCACTTTGATAGTGGCCTCGGAGAAGACATCTCCGTTTTCCCGTTTTTCTTCGATTACCCTGAAACCCTTGAATTCAAAAGAGTCCTTGAACGTTCCAAGGGCCTGGCGTGCAATCAGCTCAAACGTCCCTTCGGCCGCTTCAAACTGGTACCCCTCGGATTCCAGCCGCTGAATGGTACCCAGAAGCTGCCGGACCAGGGGATCCTTCTTGTCCAGGTTCGGTGAAATCCTCGAGAGGTTCTCCAGAATTGTCGCCGATCCGGCCTGATCGGACACGACGAATCTCCGAAAGTTCCCAACACTTTCAGGATCGACATGCTCAAACGTACGACGGTTTTTCCGGACGCC
>JBEPYC010000162.1:0-8936 GCA_041641555.1 Chitinivibrionales bacterium
CTCTCAGGAGGGAATGGGTCGGCGTTCCTTTTTTTTCCCAACTACCTCCTCCTGGAGATCGCCAGGGATCATCACAAAGAGACCCAGAGCAGGATGGGCATTATGGCTTGTCAATCATCGGCTTTCGCAAACGCCTTGTCAAGTCGCTTGGGTGAAATGGGGAATCGGGTTCTGACTGTCTGGGGGGCAAAAAGCGAAATCGCGTATTCCTCGATCATTTCTTCCAGGTGATTGATCCTCAGGACGGTTCTGGTGTTTTGACCATGGGCGGCAATCTTTTCGAGTCTGCTGCACTGCTCCCTCAATTCTGCCATGCGAGAACGGTACCCTGCGCTGTCGACAAACGCCTTTTCGACCCGGGCATGAAAGGCCTTGAGGTAGCGCGGCATCTGAGAGAAATACGTCCAGGTGAGCGTTTCGGTGCAAAGACGTCTGCCGTATGCCTTCAAGTCTTTGGTAAGCTCAGTGCCGATTCCCCGAAAGAGCGTTCCTTTTTGTCGAGACGAGCGAACATCGATTAGTGTCCGGCAATTGTCGTACAATGAGACTATCTGATCAAGAATGGAGGCTGCGTCACTGCCTCTGCCACGAAGCTCCGTTCTGCGGCATTCGAGCAGCTTTTCGAAGGACTGTCTTTTTCGAGGGGGGGCGGAAACCCCGAGTCGAAATGCGTGGTCATGAATTACCCGAACCAGGTTCTGGCGAACATGACTCGATTCACAAAATGGGCTGAGAAAGAGCTTATGGGATTTTGTCAGTTTCAGATCCTTTTCTTCCCAGATAAAATCGGCTGCCAGAGAGAGCTCCAGAAGTTTTTCCACACCTTTTCGGTGGGCATTTTCCGCATCCTCTTTTCGTGGGTAGACCACCAGGTCTACCATGTCCGTGCCCGCGGTATACGCCGGATACCCGACAAAAGGCATCTTACCGGCCTGTCCCGCGATCACGATTTCTTCAGGGATTTCCTCGCAATCCCAGGAGGTGATTTTTCTTCGTTCGTGATCGATGAATTGTGCGTGCCATGTTTCATCCTTTCGCGATTTCATGTCCCCCTTCAGGATAATCTGAGCATCACGGGATTCCCGGACAACCGTGTTATCCGATCTGAGCAGTTTGATTCTCATCCGAAGATGGGCGGGAAGTGAGTCCTCGGAGAACTCTTCCGCCGGAATAGAAATGCGATACAATTCCTTTATTTTGTCCCGTAATGCATCAGTAAATGCAACTGGTTGGCACGATAGTTCCGTGGCCAGCCGATGTGCGTGCCGGCGCACTGGTATGAAGTTTTTCCTGATGCTTTTCGGAAGCGACTGCAGAAGGTAGCGGATTTTTTCTTCCCAAAGCGGTTGAACGAGCCACCCGAGCGCTTGTGGGTCCACATATCCGGCGGCCTCCTGCGGGATCTCAACCGTTACTCCATCGTGCTGCTCACCGGGGGCAAAGGAGTATTCGAGACGGAAATCGGCAGGGCCGATGCGCAGATGCTTGGGAAAATCAGTTGCATGGGCGGGAAGAGACTCGGCGAGAAAATCATCCTTTTCAAATCGAAGAAAACGGTCGGATTTTCGTGAGCGAATGAGCCGATTCAGCTCGTGAACGCTGGTGACGGTATCCAGGCGCGATTTGTATAACTCAACCAGGTGCTCATCGTCGGCGGCGATCCCTCGCCTCCGGAGCTTGGACTCGGCTGCAAGCGCTTCTTTACGAAGTCGCTTGTTATGTCGGTAAAAAGCATGGTGGGACCTGAGCTGCTCCTCAACCAATCCTTCGCGAATGAACATCTCCATGGCTTCGGAGGCGTTGATCTTGCCATAGTTTACCCGACGGTTTTCGACCAGTGGAAGCCCGAAGAAGGTAACATTCTCGTATGCGGAGACAAACCCCGTCTGGGGATCGAACGCGGGGGAGTGGTAGGTGCTTTTGCAGAGGTGCGGAGCGAGACGCTCGATCCATGATGGTTTGATTGCGGCGACTGTTCGAGCGAACGCCCGGGAGGTCTCCACAACTTCGTGGCACATTATCCATTCCGGACGTGCCTTGAAGAGGACCGAACCCGGATGGATGAAAACGGTGCGTCCGCGCGTAGCGCGGTAGGAGTTATCATCGTTTTTGAGGCATGCGTTTATTATCAGTCCCGACAGAATCGCGCGGTGGATACGCTCAAACCGTTGAGCATCATCAAACCCCTCGGCCTTTTTGGGGCGGAGCCGGGCACTTTTGCCGATCTGGCGATAAATATCGTGCCACTCCTGCATTCGCTGATAGGAAAGGAAATTGTCACGACAGTATCGGCGCATTGCCGATTGCGTTCGTAATGAGTCCCACGTATCATGATAGGTTCTCCACAGGTTGTGAAGGGTCTGAAAATCCGACCGAGGATCCGAGAACTCGCGATGCCGCATGCGGGCCAACTCCTGTTTGTCTTCAGGCTGGCGCCGCGGGTCCACGACCGAAATGCCAGCCGCGATGACGGTTACCTCCTCGAGAACGCCCTCTTTCGATGCTGCCAGAACCATGCGGGAAACATGTGGATCAAGCGGCAGACGCGCCATCTTCCTGCCCAGGCCGGTAATAGTACCATCGTCGTCCAATGCCCCCAGGTACTTCAGTTGACGAAATCCATCGCGGATTGCCTGCGGGGAAGGAGGCTGGAGAAACGGAAACCTGGAAACATCACCAAGCCCCAGAGCATGCATCGAGAGTATAACACCGGCTAAATTGCTTCTTTGTATCTCCGGCGTGGTAAACTCTTCCCGCTCCAGAAAATCCTCTTCGGAGTACAAACGCACGCAGAGCCCGTCAGCGACCCGGCCACACCTTCCTTTGCGCTGGTTTGCCGCGGCCTGAGAGATCTCTTCGACCGGAAGACGACTGGTGTGAAGGCTTGGGATGTACCGGTGCATGCGGGCAAGGCCGGTATCGACAACCGAGCGGATATCCGGCACGGTGATAGAGGTCTCGGCAATGTTTGTCGCCACCACGATCTTGCGTTTGTCCGAAGGCCCGAAAATCCGATTCTGGTCCAAAGCGGAGAGGCGGCTGTATAAAGGAAATATGGAACAGTGATCTCCGGCTGCGCCTCGGAGTTTGGCGACCGTTTCCTGGATGTCGCGTTCTGTCGGCATGAAAACAAGTATGCCTCCCGGCTCAGGGTCTTCGGCAAGCTGCAGCGTGGCATCGACCGCTGCGTCGACAAAACTGTCCTGTTCGTCATTTTCCTGGTCTGCAGGCAGGTAGATTGTCTCTACCGGAAAAATTCTTCCGGAGACTTCCACGACAGGTGCATCGCCGAAGGCCTTTGAGAAAAGCTCTGTGTCTATTGTGGCCGAAGAAATGACGACGCGAAGCTCGGGTCGGGAGGAAAGTATGCGCCGAAGATAGCCCAGAAGAAAATCGATATTCAGGCTCCGCTCGTGAGCTTCATCCACAATGATTACATCATACTTCTCCAGCCTGGGATCTGATTGCGTTTCCCGCAGAATGATACCGTCGGTCATGAAAACAATCGGCGTTTCCGCGGTAGAGCGCTCATCGAAACGGATTCGGTATCCCACCTGATCGCCAAGGGGGGACTGCAGCTGTTCGGAAACGCGTCGGGCCAGCGATGTTGCCGCAATCCTCCGGGGCTGAGTGACTGCTACGCGGGCTTCGGACACTGCTTCCCGGCAGAGAAGAGGCAATTGGGTCGATTTTCCGGACCCAGTCTCCCCGGCAACAACAATCACCGAATGTGAGCGGATCAGCTCCAGAAGCTCCTCGCGCTTTTCAAGGATGGGAAGACCGGGGGCGTACGGGAATGGAGTATTCGGCATGGGTGTGTTTCGATTAAAAAATAGACCGATGAATTTGCTGTAAAAATACGTTGCCACATCCCGGTTATGGCTTTAACCGCAGGGAGATCCGGCAGGATGCTGACAAGGCAAATGTAAGCGGAGTACTCGAAATGCAAAGAAAATGCCCTGCGGATTGTCCGGGTTGTATGGTTTAGCGGGGTGTAAATGATATGTGCGCACGAACATCCGGCAGATTTGATGAATTCCTAGCCTGGATCTTACAAAACCTGAATAATCAGAGTCAATTTTTCTTCGTGAAAATGCGACGGTCTCATGTGGTATCTGTCGGAAGCTCGATTCGTATCCTCTTAGCAGAAAGGAGGCCAACTACCGGGGTTTTGTCATTGTTCACCAGGTTCAGAGTCTTTTGTATCACTTTCTTTTCTTACCAAGTAATTCAGAACACGGACATCCGAACGAAGGAGTAGTATACCATGCATCGAACGATAGTTCGAACGATAGCTTTCGGAATTTGTACCTCACTTATTATGTCCTCCGCGGCCAATGCCAACAATGGCAAGGGTAAAGGCCGGGGCCATGGGAAAAATGAAACCAAGAATATCATTATGATGATCCCCGATGGTTGCGATGCTTCGATTCAGACACTGGCTCGTTGGGTAAAGGGCAAGGGGGTGAAAGAGAAGAAACTGACAGTCGATAGGCTCGACCGCGGTGCCGTAAAGTGTCATATGGCCAATTCGGTGATTCCCGGTTCAGCCGCTGCAGCCACTGCTTTTGCCTGTGGTCACAAAACGACCGCTCGGTTTCTCGGGGTAGGTCCGCGAACTGAAGATCTTCTTTCTACTGCAAACTCCAAGGTCGATCCGTATGCTCCGATCGCCTCGGTACTCGAAGCGGCCAAGAAAAAGGGCAAGTCGGTAGGATTGGTCTCGACAAGTCGTATCACACATGCTACGCCTGCTGCATATTACTCTCATGTGCACGATCGTGGTATGGACAATGAAATTATGGAACAGCTTGTTTACCAGAATGTTGATGTCGTTTTCGGTGGCGGTGCCCGTCATCTGATCCCCAAGGGCGAAACCTACACCACAACATTCGGTGACACCTGGAGCGGCAAGCGAACCGATGGTGAAAACCTGATGGACATTCTGGCAGCACGTGGTGTTCAGTTCATCGACAATATAAAAGACATGGAAGCTGCCACCAGCATGCCGGTTATGGGGCTGTTTGACGACAGCCACATGGATCCGGATCTCGACCGTGATGAGCTTCATCCCACGCAGCCTTCGTTATGGAAAATGACCCGCAAGGCAATCGAGCTTCTCTCACAGGATCCCGATGGTTTTCTGCTGATGGTTGAAGGTTCGCAGGTCGACTGGGCTGGTCACGCAAATGATCCTGCATATATGACCTATGATTTTCTGGCATTTGATCAAGCGGTAAAACAGGCGTATAAATTTGCTCAGGATAATGATGAAACCTTGCTCATGGTCTTCCCTGACCACAATACCGGTGCTATCAGCATTGGTCAGCAGCTGACCGACTTCGCACCGTCATATACCGCGACAACCGTTCAGCATCTGATCGATCCGATAATCGATGCCGAGATGACATGGCAGGGCCTCCTTGGTAGGATCGCTACCCCGACGACTGCTGCTGACGTCCGCGATGCTTTCGTGATGTACGGTGGTGAATACTGGAATGGTATGACCGACGAAGTCGCGCAGTATGTTGCCGATCAGCTTAACGAGAAGGGCGCCTATGGTGCCTACTACCCGGTTTCCGAATACGTTAGCTCGAATGCGACTGTGTACGGCTGGACAACGCATGGGCATCTCGGTGGTGATGTTCCTATCTGGAGCCATGGACCGAATGCTCCTCAGGGCACTATTGACAACACCGAACTTGCCGATATCGCTGCAAAGTCAATGAGAACCAACCTTCATGCATTGTCCAAGAAACTGTATGTGGACGTGAAGAAGGTTTTCGCGGATGCGGAGATCGACGATTCAGTTGATGGCAACGCAACGGTCACCATCGGCGATGCAGTACTCTATGAGAGTAAGGACATTATCACGATCGCCGGTACGGACTATCAGCTCGGTAGCATCGCTGTTCATGCTCCGATGATCAACACCTT
The DNA here is from genome assembly GCA_041641555.1 of Chitinivibrionales bacterium. Classification (GTDB taxonomy): domain Bacteria; phylum Fibrobacterota; class Chitinivibrionia; order Chitinivibrionales; family WJKA01; genus JBEPYC01. The sequence continues at coordinate 5,938 of JBEPYC010000162.1, forward strand.
CTTCATTCCGAAAGAAGCCGTGAAAATGATCAATTAAGCAGGTGAGCCGGATCTCTGGTTAGCACGAAACGGGGCCCTTTTTCTGAGGGCCCTTTCTTATAGGTGCGCAGGAGAGGTGCTCTCCGCCCACTGCAAACCCCCGAAGGCCAAGAGGGCGTGTAACATGACGCCGGCGAATCGCCGGTCCGGATATCCGGGTGTGTGTATGATCTGCAATCAACCACGATTCGCCGTATTGTAGATATGGTTTGAACATACGGTGGAAGAGGGCGCCCAGGCAAACCTTCGGACCGAGCTTTACCCTTCTATTCGACGTAAGCGCAACCACCGGGTCTATGCAGGTTGGTGGATAGAGGCGGCCTTACGAGTCTCCAAACTCGAAAGTGACGGTTACAACGGTTTCATCCGATTCCCGGTCGGCCCAGAAGGGAAACTCCGATGTGTCGATGACATAGCGGATCTTTCGCACAAAATCTTCATCTTCAATTGAACTCCGGAGCACTTCGATCGTTCCAATCTCTCCGTTGTAGTCGACAGGGAATCGCAACCGAATGTCTCCGGCGAGTTCCGTTTTTTTTCTGAGTTCGTTTCGGTACGTAAGCTGAAGTCTGCAGTCGATTTTCCATATCTGGTTCGCAACATTATCAACTGAGCGACTCCCGTCGACCTCCAGCCCCGGTATGCGTGAGGGTTGTTGTTCAATACACTCCTCCATGGTTTTCCACTCGGTGGTTTTTTCTTCGCCACCGCAACCGCCAGCTGCAAGCAGTGCTCCGGCAAGCAGACCGCATCCCACCAGATTCCGATGCATACATTTCCTCCACTAATTTTCTATGTCCAGATACATCCTCTTATCGTTCGGGACGTAGTGTGTGTTTACCGATGGATCGGCCCAGATCTCCCGGAGTACATCCTGCACCAGCTGCGCTTTGAGGATAGACCGGTCCCGACGGTAGGCCGGCAGCAGTTCGTTGAATCTGGTCGCCGCCGCACGGGAACGCTCGATAGTCAGAGTTTTATCGGTACGTGCGCTATCAAGCCGTTGTGCGACATCGCCGCCGATACTGCCGGACAGCAGCAGTTGATAGACTTCCTCGAGCGCTCTGGCCTCATCGGTACCCGAGCCCGCAACACGCTCGTAGTGCGATACCGCCTTAAGAAGTGTCTCCCAGTCTTCACCGGCAAGCTCACTGAGTGTGGATACCCGGTAGCGTGCGGCTCTTTCGATCTCCAGCGCCTTCTGGCTTTCGGCCTCGGTCACCGCCTGAAAGTCTTCGAGGAGCCCCGAAGGTACCCGATACTTGGTCGATGAGACATTGGTAACGCGAATGCCTGTCGCAAGAGCGGTCAGCTCCTCCTGAACGATATCCCGGATACGTCCGTGATCGATTGAGCCGGCGACAAAATCCGACACGGTCGTCCGGGCGACAACCATGACGATTGCTTTCTCCGCCAGAGAGGCGACCAGCCGCTGGCCGGCAGCCAGCGAACCGACATTGCGCACGAAATCGACAACACCCGGCGATGCACCTGTTGCTGTGTGGTCGACCCGGTAGTGGACGGCCCAGATACCCTGCACGAGGTTTTTGTCGGCGGTGACCAGTGAACCATGGTCGCCCGGTGTCAAACTGTTCTCGGACGATGACCGCAGGTGCGTGCCGCGGATCGAATCGTATTCGCCGTACCAGAATGGCCGGTCTATGGTGATATGCTGAATGGTTGTAGGAACGCGCATGACGTTGTCGATCGGGTAGGGGAAAGCGACATAGGGTCCGCCGGGACGCCGAACGGGATCGGTTCGCAGATCGACTATTTTCCCCAGTCGCCTCTGGATGGCAACCGATCCCTCAGGGACCCAGAACACATTGCTCACCAGAAACGCCAGAGCCAATACAAAAATTGCGCTTTTGACAAGAAAAATCCCGACGCCCAGTGCCGCCGAAAGCGTCTCGATCCCGCGCGGTTCATCGTGCTCCTCGTTGCCGGTGAGGTGCCGAAGATACGAGTGGGGGTGCTTTCGACTGCTGGAATCGGATTGAGTGGTGCCTTTCATGTCGCTCATCCGCTACTCGTCCAGAATGTCAAACGGCGGTGAATCGGTGTCGAGAATAAACGTCGTGTTTTTCCGCAATGTAGCCTTGAGCGCTTCCAGCTTTTGCAGAAAGAGGGCAAAATCCCTGTCCTTGCTGTATTCACGATAGTACTCGGCGGCGGCCGCGTCTCCTTCCGCACGGAGGCGCTGTGACATTCTGTCGGCAAAGGCGAGAATGCGCTCCTTGTCGCTGTTGGTTTTGGCCACCACACTCCGCGCCGTGGCTTTCCCTTCGGAACGAGCGTTCTGCGCCAGACGCTGACGGGTCTGGCGCATGCGCGAGAACACCGTTTCAGTAATCTTTTCGGGCAACACGATTCGCGTAATCCCCACCGTACGTACTTCAATACCACAATCGTGTGCCGCGAGGTCCTCCTGAATGCGCCTGAGCAGAGCCGCGTTCGCTTCATCCAGCCGGATGCTGTCGGGATCGGCATTGGTGAGTTCATCGAAAGTAAATCGTCCGATCTCGGCTTTGGCCGTTCTCAGGCGCTCGCGGAGGAAAACCGCGGCTTTGTCTTCGCCGTGAAACAGACGGTAGAAACTGAGCGGATCGCTGACCCGCCAGGCGGTGAATACTTTCGCGACGATTACCTGCTTGTCCTTGGTCTCCTGCTGCTCGAGCCTGTCTTCCAGCACCGAAAGCCTTCGGTCGAACCGGATCACTTTCTGGATCGGCCACGGCCACCTGTAATAAAACCCCGCACCGTCGCCGTCGTGATTGATGACGCCTTTTTCGGATGCTTTGCCGAATGTGGTGACAAGTGCGGTTTCGGAAAACGGAACCGTAAACGTCACGAGATATGATCCAAAGACCATAACGATAAGAGTGCCGAGGAGCACCGACAGTGTTCTGTTCATGTCACTTTTCCCTTCACTTTTGCACTTACACTCCGGCGGATACTAA
>JBEPYC010000163.1:0-8931 GCA_041641555.1 Chitinivibrionales bacterium
TGTGTGATTCTAACCCTTGGCTTCGGCAACCAGAGCGGCGAATGTCTCGGGTTCATGAAGTGCAAGATGAGCGAGCATCTTACGATCGATTTCGATACCCTTCTTGCTCAGACCCGAGATGAACTTGCCATAGGAAAGGCCGTTTTCTCGTGCGGCGGCATTGATACGGACGATCCAGAGGGAACGGAAATCCCGTTTCTTGCGACGACGGTCGCGATAGGCGTATTGTCCTGCATGAAGTACGGCATCGGTTGCCGTCCGAATACAATTCTTTCCTTTTCCAAAATATCCCGAGGCCTGCTTGAGAACCTTTTTTCTGCGCTGGTGGGAACTAACCCGCGTCTTCGCCCTTGGCATATCAGAACTCCTTGTGAACCGGTCGGTACCGTGGTGATTGTGTCGCTGAGCTGCTCAGCCTTACGGTTTCGGACCAGGTGGAAAACCCTCCGGACGCTGTGCCGGTTTGGATTGTTCGAATGTACGTCGCACCGGCGTCTTCGCCCGAAGCGAAGGCCAGTGCCTTACTGGTTGTCTTACGCTGAAACCATCGACCGCATCTGCTTTTCCTGAGAGGGGTCGACATACGTTCTCTGGCGCAGACCGCGCTTGCGACCTCTTGACTTTTTTGTCAGGATATGGCTTGTGTAGGCATGCTTGCGCTTGAGACGCCCTTTCGCGGTAACACGAAAACGCTTCTTGGCCGAGCTTCGAGACTTCATTTTTGGCATTTCAGACTCCTCTTGAAACGAGCAAAACCCGTGAAAGGTATAAATGTTCTATTCAGAAGCAGTCCGGGGAGCTTACTCCGCCGCCTGCTGTTGCTGCTTTTCCGCTTCGCGTTGTTCCTGCTTCTGCTTCCGCTCGACCTCTTTCATCTTGGCTTTGTCCGGAACAAACATGGACACCATGTTTCTTCCTTCCATCTTACAGGTCTGCTCCGGTTGAGCGATATCGGCCAGATCACGGTCAAGCTGATCCAGAATACGACGTCCGTATTCGCTATGGGTTATCTCTCGCCCGCGAAAGATTACCGTTGCTTTTACCCGGTCCCCACGCATAAGAAACTTGCGCGCATGCTCCATCTTGAAATGGTAGTCATGATCGTCTGTTTTCGGATGAAGCTTTATTTCTTTCAGATGAACAACGTGCTGCTTCTTCTTGGCTTCTTTGGCTTTTTTGGACTTTTCATACTTGAACTTGCCGTAGTCCATGATACGGCATACCGGCGGATTGGCACTTGCTGCAATCTCCACCAGATCAAGGTCGGCATCGAAGGCTTGTTGGAGCGCCTGGCTTGTCGGTACGACACCTACCTGTTCCCCCTCTTCGGAGATCAGTCGAACTTGTGGAACTCGTATCCGATGGTTGATACGGGTTGGATCTTCGCGGGGGGGTCTCCTGAAATTGCCTCTGTTAATAGGGGCCTCCTTTGATTAAGTTAAAGTTCCGTCACGATTTCTGTTGGATTTCTTCAGAAACGGTCTTAATGAAATCTACAATAGATGAAGGGCCTTTGTCTCCCTGTCCGTGACGGCGGACCGAGACGGATTGGGCCGCCTCTTCCTTTTCACCGACAATTGCCATGTATGGTATCTTGTTTATCTCTGCTGATCGGATCTTGTACCCGACTTTCTCCGATCGTTCATCCAGCTCGACCCGAATACCCCGGGCCGCCAGCTGGTCCCGAACGCTGCGCGAATAGTCGAGAAATTTATCGGAGATCGGGACGATTTCAACCTGAACAGGAGAGAGCCAGACCGGAAGCGCACCCCCGTAGTGCTCAAGCAGTATCCCGATAAACCGCTCCATCGATCCAAGCAGTGCCCGATGGATCATGACCGGGCGCTTCTTCTCCCCGTCGGCATCGGTGTACTCAAGCTCAAATCGCTCAGGCATACTGAAATCAAGCTGAATGGTTCCACACTGCCAGGTACGATTGAGCGAGTCCTTGATGTGGAAATCGATCTTGGGCCCGTAAAAGGCACCATCACCCGGGTTGAGCTGGTAATCGATTTTGCCTTTTTCGAGAACGTTTTTGAGCGCCTCTTCAGCACGGTCCCAGATCTGGCTGGAACCGATATACTTCTCCGGCCGGGTCGAAAGTTCGATTTTGTAATCAGAGAAGCCAAAGGTCTTGTAAATCCTCGTGATGAAATGTATCACCTCTTCGACCTGCGGCTCGATCTGCCCCGGAAGGCAGAATATGTGCGCATCGTCCTGGGTAAACTGCCGCACTCTGAACAATCCATGAAGCACTCCGGCTTTTTCGTGCCGGTGAACCAGGCCGAATTCACAGTTCTTTATCGGGAAATCCCGGTAGGAATGCGCATTACTCTGATAAACTAACAATCCACCGGGACAATTCATAGGCTTGACCGCATGAGCAGCACCGTCGATCTCGGTGAAATACATGTTGTCACGGTACTTGTCCCAGTGCCCACTGCGATGCCATAGATCTTCATTGAGAATGACCGGAGTTTTTATTTCCTGGTATCCGTCGTTGATATGCTCCCGACGGCAGAAATCCAGAATCTGATTGTAGAGCACCATCCCCTTTGCATGCCAGAACGGGAACCCGGCACCTTCCTGATGAAACGAAAAGAGATCCAGGTCTTTACCAAGCTTTCGATGATCCCGTTTCTGGGCCTCTTCGAGAAAATGAAGATACTCCTCGAGCATGGACTGTTTCGGGAAGGATATACCATAAATACGCTGAAGCATCTTGTTTTTTTCACTGCCACGCCAGTACGCGCCGGCAAGCGAGAGAAGCTTGATCGATTTTACGTATCCGGTATTGGGAAGATGGGGGCCGCGGCAAAGATCCTGCCACTCTCCCTGCTTATACATCGAAGGCTGCCCTTCGACGGCTTCGAGTAATTCGAGCTTATACGGTTCGTTCTTTTTCTCGAAATACTCCCGCGCCTGCTCGGCCGGAAGCTCGATCCGCTCGACATGCTGCTTGCGGGAAACGATCTCCTTGCACCGCTTTTCTATCTTCTCCAGATCTTCGGGTGAAAACGGCTCCTCGACATCGAAATCGTAGTAGAAACCATTTTCGATCGCAGGACCGATCGCCACCTTTGCGTCCGGGAAAAGCTCCTGGACCGCCTGTGCCATGATATGCGAAGACGAGTGCCAGAAGATGGATTTTCCTTCGGGCGAGTCGAACGTTAAAAGCTCAACGGTATCGTTCTCATGGAGTGGCGCATGAAGATCGACCGGTTTGCCGTTTACCCTGGCAGCAAGTGCCGCTTTGGCAAGACCGGGACCTATTGCTTTTGCTGCATCGAATGCCGATGCCTCGTCTTGAAGATGAAGAACCTTTTTATCGGGAAGGTAGACGTCCACGTGTAATCTCACTACCCGGCGCACCCCCGACTACGACTCGGGAAGAGTGCCTGCGTTGAAATGGAAACTTTCTCAAATTCGTGCTGTTCTCAAGCCCGGTTACATCCAGAAACCCGAAAACAAAATGTCATCTTTTGCTAAGCAAACAACGCGCCGGAACGGCGCTCAAAGAAATCCAACTCTGCCTCTGTTTCGTGCTAGGCCACTGCTTCAGGCAGTGGTGCCCCGGGGTAAGAGGGGAACCGAGGGACATGTCAGAAAAGGAAACGACTTCTGCCGAAGAAACGGAATCGGTCATTCCTCTTAAGTATGTGATGCAAAATGGGCGATACTGGGTTCGAACCAGTGACCCCTACCATGTCAAGGTAGTACTCTAACCAACTGAGCTAATCGCCCTGAGAAATCAAAGAACCCCTGAATGAGGGAATTTCGTAAAATAGTTAAACCCGCAGAAAAAGTCAATATAAATGATGCTGCTTGCAGCATTCCAGTAAGGGCAGGGGCACAGCGACGTCAAACCATGCCTTAAAAAGCCACTGATTTGCCTGGATTCAGAATACAAACTAAATTATCTCCTCTGAAACACCTCCCAGAGGTTCTATGGATAACTCAGACTCAAACGAAAGGTCCGGGGTGAGCCGAAAGCCTAATTTCCTCTTCATATTAATAGACGATATGGGGTGGCGTGATATTTCCTGCTATGGGAGTGAATTCTACGAAACCCCGAATATCGACCGGTTTTCACGCCAGGGCATGTCTTTCACCGATGCCTATGCTTCGTGTCCCGTCTGCTCCCCAACCCGGGCAAGTATACTCACGGGAAAATATCCGGCGACCGTGCAGGTAACCGACTGGATCGGCGGACCACGAGAAAAAGGAAAACTGCTGTCCGCTCCCTATCTTCACCATTTGCCTCTTTCGGAGAAGACGCTGCCAAAAACCCTGGCCGACAACGGATATCGTACCTGGCATATCGGAAAATGGCATCTCGGCAAAGCGCCATCAACCCCTGAAAATCATGGCTTTCAGCGCAATATCGGCGGATGTTACTGGGGAGCTCCGCGAAACGGCTATTTCAGCCCGTACGACATTCCGGGCCTGGAAGACGGGCCTGAAGGGGAGTACCTGACCGACCGGCTGACCAACGAAGCCATCGAGCTGATTCAGAAGGAAGACGATCGTCCGTTTTTTATGTACCTCAGCCATTATGCCGTCCATACTCCTGTCGAAACCCACGAACATCTCCGCCGGAAGTATGAGCAGAAAGCACGTGATATGGGCTTGGATAAGGTAAAGACCTTTGAAGAGGGGGAGTGTTTTCCGACCACCATGAAAAAGAACGAGCGGGTTGTCCGCCGCCTGGTGCAGTCCGATCCGGTCTATGCGGGAATGATCGAAAACCTCGACTGGAATGTCGGCCGGGTACTCGAGGCGCTGGAAAAATCCGGGAAAGCAGAAAACACCGTGGTAGTCTTCTATTCGGATAACGGCGGCCTGTCCTCGGCCGAAGGCTCGGTGACCTGCAACGCACCACTGTCGGAGGGGAAAGGGTGGATGTACGAAGGCGGAACGCGGGAGCCGCTGATCCTGCGATGGCCGGGGAAGATTGCTCCGGGCACGACCTGTTCTACCCCGGTAACCTCGACCGACTTTTACCCCACCTTTCTGGAAATGGCCGGCCTGTCGCTCATGCCCAAGCAGCACTGCGATGGCGAAAGCCTGCTTCCGCTCTTGACCGAAGAAGGGGCGCTTGACCGCGATGCCATTTTCTGGCATTACCCCCACTACGGAAACCAGGGCGGTACGCCCGCGTCGTCGGTACGGTCGGGTGACTACAAACTGATCGAGTTTTTCGAAGACGGGCGTCTGGAGCTTTACAATTTACGCCAGGATATCGGCGAAGAACACAATCTCGCCGAAGAAAAACCCGAAATCGCCGCGGAACTGAAAAGGCGTCTTGCCCAATGGCGCGAAAAAGTCAAAGCCAAGTACCCCGAGCCGAATCCAAATTTCGAGCCCTGGCAGTGAGGGCCAAACGGGGTGGAGAGGAAAACTTAAATCCCCCTACGCTTGTTCCACCAATAGTCGCCACTCGTGCGGTAAATGCCGCTCGATCACCTTTTCTTCTTCGACACTCAACTCGTTTTTTACCGCCATCACGATAGCATCGACAATCAACCGGGCATCTTCGGGTGACAGATAAAACTGCTCACTTATACCCTCGATGAACCGCGGAACAGAAAAGTCTGCGGTATGCTTCTGGTGCCCTCTGAGTTTCTCAGGCGAAAGCTCCTCGGGAAAGTGCTTCGTCAGCACACGCGCATCATCTTCACTCATTCTGCTGAGCAGGTGCCCCAGAACTGCCTTGATCAACTCCCCGGCTGTCTTGCGGTTGGGCACCATGCTGTGATTCGCTACTTCCATGCGTAACCGTGTAAAATTCATAACACTATGCTCCTTTGGTTTTGAGCACCGGCAGACAAGCCAATACCTGACATAGCCCTTTCAAAGCAATTCGTAGCCCAGTTTCAGGAATGCATACCAGCATAATCGAGAATCTTTCCCGATATCACAATTCTTCCGTGGAATAGCGTCTGATATGCGGCTTCTGTACCCCTCTGTGGTCGAATTCAAGGAGATTGGCATGATGTTTTCTTGTAGTGTCGGATGAGTTCTACGTGCCAATACACGAATCCATGGTTGTTTTGCGTTTCTTTGAGACAGCGTGACTCGTCTCAATAGAGCGGTAAACCAAAAGACCGGCACGTGTGCCCGACCGCGAAAATCGCGGGATTGTATGCAAGAGAACAGACCGAAGGGAGCAGGTATGAAGATTGTCGTATTCGAGGCAGAAGACTGGGAAGCAAAAGCATTTGAAGAACTCGGGGACAATCACGAAATAGAAACGGTCGGCGAGCCACTGACCGCGGACAATGCGGATCGATACCGTGATGCCGAGGTGATTTCCACCTTTATCTATTCCAAAACGAATAACGATGTGCTGTCCCGTTTTGACAGGCTAAAACTTCTTTCGACCCGGTCCACCGGCCTGAGCCATGTCGATCGGGACTTCTGTAAGGAAAAGGGAATCACCGTGTGCAACCTTCCTACCTACGGTAAGAACACCGTGGCCGAGCATGCGTTCGCGCTCCTGCTGGCCCTCAGCCGGAAAATCGTTCCGGCGGTAGAGCGCACCCGTAAAGGCACGTTTTCCTTTCAGGGACTCCGGGGAATGGATCTTCGGGGCAAAACTATTGGCGTGATTGGTACCGGGGATATCGGTGAATGCGCAATCGAGATTGCCATGGGATTCCGGATGAACGTGCTGGCTTTCGATGTCAAGCCGCGAGAAGACCTGGCAGATCGTCTTGGGTTTGAATATGCCTCTCTGGAGCGCGTGTGCCGGGAATCGGATATTATCACATTGCATGTTCCGGGCATCCCGCAGACAAAACACCTGATCTCCACTGAGCAGTTTGATCAGATGAAGCCCGGTGCGATTATTATCAATACCTCGCGGGGCAGTGTCGTGGATGTCCACGCATTGACCGAAGCACTCTCGAAGGAAAAGATCGCCGGTGCGGGTCTTGATGTGCTGGCCAAAGAACCGATGGTCCGGGAAGAAGGGGAGCTGTTCCGGGTGGCATATCAGGAAAATCGTGAAAAGGATGCGAAAGCGTTGTTAGCCGACAATGTTCTCATGCATATGGATAATGTGATAGTGACTCCTCATAATGCGTTCAATACTCAAGAAGCGGTCGAGCGAATCATCGCGACAACGATCGAGAATATTCGAAAATTTGCCGAAGGCAATCCGCAGAATGTCGCTGTCGAGCCCGAACTCCAGAAAGCACGATAGTGAGAACGTAAGATCGCATGCCGGCAACAGAACAAGAACAATGTGCCAGGGGTGGTGCCTTATGAGAACGGTACCACTCTAATGTCTAACACCTTCTCCAGACAACCGGCTTGTTCAAGCCAGGATGCAGGCGTATCGATATCCTCCATCAGGGCAAAGGCTGCACAGGTCTCTGTTCTAATACCCCCCAGCCGAACAAAGGCGTAACTCCACCGTGAGAGAATTGTAGTCGGTCAATCGTAACGTTGGGGTCTCACCAGGACTGGATCCCTGGCCTGCACTCTTTGTTGCATAACTTGCAGCTCGGAAGATCAAATCAAACTGCAGCTCGCATGGTTATGGTTCAATATTATGCATATAAGAGTAATAGAACCAAAACTCGATTCGGGGAGTGCACAAATGGTTTTAAGCAAAGGTCTTCTTCTATCGCTTGGGCTGTGTCTTTCGCTGGCAGCCTCTGAGGGCATGTTGGTTTCCGTAACCTTTCGAAAGGCTGATACGCAATTCAGGTCAACCCTCGTGCCGGAAAGCAGTTTCGAGAGATCAACCCAGTCACGTATGGGGCTTGTCGTTAAATACCAGATTGGCACGGATTCACAGGGAAAGCTTACCGTCACATCGCAGGACACACTCACCAGATACCTTGGGTATAATCCCAAGTTCAATATTCAGGGCACGCATGTGGCATTCGTCCGCCACAGTGGGAAACGTGTGGGAGACTCGCTGCAAGGAAACAAAACTCCCTGCTATCTTTCGGTTATGGATAAGGATGGAGGGAATCTGAGAGATTTGGTTGAGGTTGGGTGCCCGTTCCGAAATTTTGAATTGGACTGGCCTCTCGGATCGTACATCTACTACGAGCGGATACCGGCTGGTCAGAGCAAGGGCACTTCGGAGATCTGGAAAATCAATGTAGATAATCCATCGGATAACTCCAAGGTAGTTAAATACAGTCGCGATATTCAAAAGCTGTGGTCGATATCCGCAGATTCCAAGTACGCAACGTGCCATTTCGATCCCCATATGGCTCTGCCGCATTCTTTCCCCCCGTCGGGAGGAAATCCGGGCTCGAGTTCGCCGGATGCGATCTGGGTTAAATCCAGCGGCTCGACGATGAACTGGGACGGCAAGCTTCCCGGGTGTAACTCTACCATATCGCCCTCTGGTGCCTATCTTGCTCACTACGACGGATCCAAACACAATTCTTTGCATCTGAGAGCATGGGACAAGACTCAGAACATGGCAAGCCAGATCACGTGTTTCACCGGTTATCGTGATGCGATTGGAGTGAAGGAAGACCTCAATGTCTGGAATGGCGAACCTCTCCTTGTTAACGGGGGCGAAGAGCCGAATTTTTCGTGCAATTCCGACAAATGGGTTTCCCAGATGATCGCGATATACAATGCCAAAGGTGATATGACCGAAGGTGCCCAGAGTATTCTGGTAAACTGGGTTGATAAAAAAGTGCTCAATGTTTCGAAAAATCCAATTGTACCATGCGAAGCGGGATCCGGCGTTCCCGGCGAAGAAATGTGCAGCATGCTTCCGACCGAGATTTACTATGGTAGCATTGCGGGAGACTTCCGGGTGCAGTCACCGGAAGGCAAGGAGGACCATATCCAGCTGGTGGACGGAAGCTGGGTGCGACCTTCGGATGCTGTGAGCCAGCCGCCGTTCAAATCCTGCGAAGACTTCTCTACCACCGATATCATTGTACAAAGTAA
>JBEPYC010000164.1:0-8903 GCA_041641555.1 Chitinivibrionales bacterium
GGCTTCTTCAATAGGTCCAACAAGACCGACACCCGTTTCATAGAGATCGAGACTGGAGATGTAATACGCTGAATCGGCCACGAATCTAACGCGATAGCTGGATCCCGCCGGAATTGTAATAGTGGAGGCTTTTGTCAGTTCATTGCCCGCGGAATCGAATACTGCGCCGTGATCTGTCCGTGTTATTTGAATGTCAACCAATGGAACGAAATGCGCCTGTAGTGTTACTCCTGCCGAATCGATTATCTTCACTTTTGCGCTTGCGCTGGACGAATCTGTACCATCTGCGAACGATACCGATCCCTCCACTACAATCCACTTCTGAAATACGTGCCCTGCTGCCGGTTCTGCCAGGACAGCAACGGTGTCGTTAACTAAAACCTGACTCAATGAAGCCGTCACGGTCCCCATTGAATTGTCTCCAGTAACATTCACCATAACTTTGGAAAGGAAGTTAGCCTCACAGGTAGCATCACCACCCGTGAGTGTTATCTGTGTTTGGGCGTTGAGCACGTTATCGATTTCAGCATTCCCCAAGACTTCCCAATGCGTGAAAGCAAACTTCGACGAAGCCGGGACGGCCTTCAGTGAAATCTTCTCGCCGTTAACTGGGTGAAGTGAGTTGTTCAACGGATACCCAACGCTGCCCTGATCCGCCGGGCTGCTTGAAGTCGTGATTTTGGCAGCTTCGTAGATAGTAAGGGTGTCCGCTTGCGATACATTCCCGTCGCTGTCGGTACATCTGGCGGTACATCGTAGCGGAAGGTCCACACCCGGTATCGTCAAGGTAGTTTCAGGAGAAGAGACATTGCTCCATCCAGCGCTGCCAATTATCCATTGAAAAACCATTCCTATGGTCGACCTGACCTCTCCTCGAGGCCCTGCAAACCCAAAACTGTCCACTACGGAGGCCGTAATCGTGATGCTTCCTCCAGGCCTTACCATCGTATCGACCCCCGCAAACACAACCGGTACGGCATTGCGACAATCAAAGTCCGCCATGGATATCTGACTTGCTAAACGATCAAACCCCTGTTTCCTGTAACCAATCATACGATTGGCGCTGTCAAACACCCGCACTTCAGCGCTCCATGAGTTCCCCTGCGGCGGAACCTGAATCGCCCCGGTGTAGTTTGAGGGTATTGCCGACCACGACAACCTCGACACCCGCGGCACATCGATACTATCCCCCGTCACAGTCACGGTCAGGCTCTCTACCACCGATGTTGCCCCCAGAAGCTTTCCCGTGATACTCTTGGTGTCGTCCAGTTGGCGAAGGTAACCGGTTACTGAGGCTTTCGCTCCGGGCTCAACCACTACCGATGCCACCGAGCTATCGGCGTAGCCACCAAGGGTAAGCGACAGCGAGTAGGTTCCCGCCTCAACCCCCGAGATGGTGAACGCTCCCTGGGAGTTTGTCGTGGATGTGTGTCCCTCCGGGTCAGTCGTTACCGATACTCCGCTCAAGGGAGTTCCCGTCGCGGAGTTGATGACCGTACCCTGTATTGTCCCCCGTTTCTGCACCATGGCGACATTCACATTCGTCCGGTTGATCCCTGCAACCACGGTCATCGCCGTTATCGACGTATCCCGGTAGTCGGCATGTGTGAAATCAACCGAATAATTCCCCGCCCGGACTCCCGATACAGTGAAGGCTCCGGTGGAGCTGCTCGTGGAGTTGTGGCCTCCCGGTTGCAGCGTCACCGCCACACCACTGATCGGCACACTCGTGCCCTTCTGCGTAACCACTCCCGAAACCGATGAGGTCTTCGGAGTCAGGGACATCGTCAACCCTGATACATCGACCCCACCGGTGATTTCGATATTCTCTATCAACGTATCCAGAAATTCCGCGTGGGTGAATGTGATCGTGTAGGCGGCGCCTGGAAGGTCCGTCAGGGTGAATGAGCCGGCACCACCGGTCGTGGTCGATACTCCCCCCGGCGTCGCGGTCACCGCTACCCCGCTCACCGGGGACCCCGTCTGCTCATCCACCACCACACCCGATACCGAACCTTTCTTCGGTCTGACACTCATGTCGATACCTGTCAGGAAAACCTCACCGGTCAGTGTCACCCCGGCCCGCGTGGTGTCGTGGTACTCGGCATGACTGAAAGAGAGAGTGTAGGTTCCCGAGGGCACATTGGGGAGAGTGTAGTTCCCCGCGCCATCGGAGGTACTGCTCTGGCCACCGGTGGTGGTTACCGAAACTCCCGAAACCGCCTCGCCCGTCTCGCTGTTGGTAATTGTACCGGAGATACTCGAGGCCAGCTTCACCATCGCAAAATCAAGCCCCCTCACATTACTCGATGCCACCACCGCGATATCGGAAGCCGATGTGTCAGCATACCGTGAATGCGTCACCGACACCGTGTAATCGCCAAGCGGCACATCCGAGATAGTGTACGTACCGTCGGAGCCGCTGGTAGTAGAGTAGCCACCCGGCGAGGTGGTCACCGACGCTCCGCTGATCTTCTGGTTGTCGGAAACATCGGTGATGGTTCCCGAGATGCTTCGCTTGATCAGCGAAAGCTCCATGGTTATCCCCGCGGAGTCCTGCGTCTCATCGACTGCTATGCCCTCTACCGTGGAATCATTATAAACAGTGGAGGTGAAACTCAATGAATAGCCGGAATCCACCGGGATGTCCGAGATCGTGAATGCGCCTGTCGCACCGCTGGCCGTTGACCAGCCGCCGGGGGAGACGGTCACCTGGATGCCCGGTATACCCAGGCCGGTTTCCTTGTCCAGAACCTTGCCGCCAAGCGTACCGGTAGTACGATCCAGAGAGATAACCAGAGCGCTTCCCGATGCCGCAGCATCCGCCAGAACGCTGTCCAGTGCGTATGACTCGTAGGAGGCGTGGCTGAATATGAGTGAATAGGTTCCTTCGGCGACCTTGGTAATCACGAAATACCCCGATGAATCGGTCGACCCGGTGAGGCCCTCGGGGCGAGTGGTGACCGTGACCCCGCTCAGGGGGTTACCGCTTGAGTCGCGGACCGTGCCGGTTATGCTGGTAAACCGCGACCGCACGGTGAGCGTATCCAGTGATGCCATCCCCGCCGGTGATACCGTGATACCCGAAACGGTCGTATCTTTCAGCTCCCCCCCGGCAAGCTTCACCGAGTACTCGCCGTCGGGAACCTCCGTGATCTCAAAATAACCCGACGAATCGGTTGTCGTGCTCAATCCCGTGGGTGACAGCGTAACCGTTATCCCGGCACGGCTTGCGCAGTTGGAGCACGCCAGCCATCCTTCAAGACCACCCTTGCGCTTCACCATCGCTACATCCAGACCTGCCTTGTCCTCATCGATAGCCACCGGGATCGAATCCAGGGTCGTGTCCCGGTACTCGGAATGCGTGAAGGTCAGGGTGTAGGTTCCCGCCGACACATTAGGAATTTTGTACATCCCCACCGTATCGGTTGTCGTTGAAAAACCCGCCGAATCGGTGGTCACCGACACACCGCTTATGCCACTGCCCGTGGATACATCGGTCACCGTCCCCGCAATGCTGCCCTTGCGCTGGAGTTCTTCCACCGTGTCTTCGTTGTAGGGGTCGGTGGTCTGGGTGGTGCAGGTGAGTACGAAGGCGCACAAAAAGCAACTCAGTAGTGAGTACCGCAGAGGCTGCGCCGCAACAAGTGTATTCATTTAGGGTCACACCTTTCCATACAAGACACGAGATGGTCCAAAGTAACAGATGCAGAAAATACTGTTTGTCGAGCGGTTTGCGGAAGAATCATGAAGATTTCCCGACTTTGGCGCCCGATTCCTGACAGAGGATCGTCACATGCATCCGAGTACGATTCTTTCAGGACAACTTGGCTTTTTATGGATTTTCAGACGAAACCCGGAGTCTCTGGTTATCTAACCTCTTGGAATCACTGGATTTATCGCCTTGTGATCTACATCACAGTAAAACTCTGGTACAGACATTATTTTCCTTTACACCATTTGTGATTGTATAACGGAACACCACTGGAGGAGTTTATCAACGCCTGGACAACACTGATACCGGCCATACTGATCTTGTGTACCGGCTGGATCCACAACGCATCGGCCGGCGAACTCGAGAATGATCTTTCCGCTCTAACACAGAGGCTCATTGACGACATCAGCGGAGAAGAAAGTCCGAGGATTGCGGTGCTTCCGCTCGAGGGCTCTTCTGAAATGCTGCGCAAAGCCGGTCGGGGAACCGCGGAGTATATCTTAGCGCTGCTTGTTCAGGACCCCCGTTTTACAGTGGTCGACCGAAAGCACTACACCAAAGCGTTAGAGGAGCTCGCCCTTTCGCAGAGCGGTGTTATCGACGAGACGGAGGCATTGGAGGTCGGCAAGTTTTTGTCTGCTCAGTACCTCATTACCGGAGGGGTCTCCGACGTTCTGGGAAGGGTCATGATCAATGTGCGTGTCATCCGCACGGAGACCGCGGAAATTGTCTCTGCCTCAAGCCTTTCTGCAAGATCCGAGCAGTTGATGGCGTTTTCCCGGGAGATTCTGGGGGAAAAGACTCAGCTCTCCGCGTATGTTTTCAGAAGCGCCCTGGTATCTGGCTGGGGACAACTCTATGCCGGCAAAACGACCCGCGGAATCCTGTCATCAAGCCTGTTTCTTGGAGGTGCCGGGGTAACAGCGTACATGTTCATCAGGACGAATCAGAAGAAGACCACGTACGACAATTTCGTTCAACAGCGCACGACGGTCAGCGGAGAGGAACAACTGCGGCAGGAATTCCACGACCAGACCGGTATGGATGCCAAGGCCAACCAGCAGGCGTTCAATGACTACCTTCGAACAGAAAACGCCCGACACTATTCTCAATACCAATCACAGCTTCAGAACTCGATTATCGCACTGTCGGTAACCGGTGGGGTCTGGGCATTGAATCTTGTCGATGCCGCTGTTGCGGGGAGGCAGAAACGCCGGGAGATTGTGCGTTTCTTTGCGTGGTCTACTGGTGAAAGTACCCGCGCAGGGTTGGCAATTGCCTTTTAGGATGCCTGTCAGGGCTTGCTGCCATCACCATTGTTCGGTATTCTTCAGCGCATGCTCCAACCGGACATACTCCCAGGTGTAAAAGGGCGTCCGTGAACGAACGTCTCTGAGGATATCCTTTGCCCGTTCGTGGTCACCATGGATCGAGGCGTGTCGGGCTATGTGCTCCTGGGTTTTGTCATCGCCGATACCCAGAAGTCTGCACCGCCTGACAAATTCTTCTTCCGGAATCCCACCCCCGTAGTAACGAGCGAGTGTTCGGGGGAATGAGAAAGGAACAGGCGCCGATGCCACCTCTCGCAAAACATCATCCATCGGTTCGACATCGTCCAGAAACCTCCCGATAACAGCCATATTGACTCGAGCAAGCCACCTGACCGGACTTCCTTTCGGGCATTCGGTGTAGACTTTACTGTAAATACCATGCGCATCCCGGTGGCGGTAATTTGTTTCGTACACTTTCCCCAGCGTCATCCAGGAGCGCCAGACCTGTTCACCCTGGGCGTTACTTGCTATTGATTGATTGAATTTGTCCAGCGCCTGGCGGTCTTCTCTCTTGCTCAGAAGCGCCATTCCCGCATGCCACCGCGATTCGGCCAGTACCGAAGGCTCCTTTGCATACACCGTTTCCATCTTTCGGGCATGCTCAAGCACCTGATCGTAAGCCCGATTGCTATACAGCCGAGAAAGAAGCCGGCAGTCGATTTTCCCGATCAAACTCCTGTGGAGTGGATATGTATCTGTGCAGAATGATGCTATTTCCTTAGCCGTCTCGAAATCTCCGGCATTGAGTGCATCTTCGGCGTACATCGTCAGGAAGGCAACCGACGTGTGATTCACCGGGTGATATCGGGCAATCTTTGCCGCTGCGCCGAAATGGGGAAATGAACTCAGCACGCCCCGGGTCGTCACCTGCACGATCCCCTTGAGAAACGCTATCTGCGGGCGAAGATGATCCGGTATCTCTCCGGCCCCTTCCAGACCGGAAAGGATCTCTCTGGCGGCGCCCATCTGCCCCTGCCTCACCTGACATTCCGCAATCCGCAGTTTCATTACCTTGTCCGATTCGGTGCCCGGAAAATCAATCAGCAGCGCATTGTATTCATCCATCGCCGCATCGAAATCTCCTCGCTCCCACAATCGATCTGCAACCATAGTAGGACTGGAAAGCTGTGGAAGCGTGAGGCGGTACACGCGGAGGTTATCGAAAGTGCAACTGGCCCCTTTGGCAAAAAAACCGACCTTCTGGTGAGACTTTCCAAGCAGGGGGAAAAAGTCCCAGAAAACACCAATGATCTTGTTGTTAATACTCAGCGTCGTCGCCTTTTCATTTCTTTTCACAACAACGTGGTAGCTGTCGGCAACAGGAAATGTGGTCGGTTCCGAATCGCGAAAGAGCAGGTCGCTGCGGGGATACGCGATTCCTCCCGGCTTTCCGTCTTTGAGCACGTAGAAGCGGTATGCACTGTCCGGCTCGTTGCCGTACATGAAAAATCCGGCATCGTACATACCATCGCCACGAGGATGAATGTCGAATTCGATCATGATGTCCCGGCTGAAGGTTTTTTCCAGGCGAGCGAACGAAAACTTGTCGGTGCGAGGAGAAAATGCTCCATTTCTTGTTTGCCAGGAAGTATCCTCGGGGTACAGGCCCCATTCGCCTCCAGCATTGGTTTCATCGAAATTTTCCTGAAACGCCAGTTTCCACCGGGGACGTTCTTTCCGGCTCTGAAGGTAGACAGATGCACCAAAAAGAGCCGAGAAGGCGATAATCAACGTGAAGATGGTCATCCAGGTCCAGTTTCTGGAGGCGAAGCGGCCCAGCCGCCACCAGACCGAAGGGTTTCGGGCGCTCACTGTTTTTCCCTGCTGATAGCAGCGAATATCCGCAGCAAACTCTTCCATAGTCTGATAACGATACTCGGGGTCCGCGTGCATTGCCTTGAGCGTGACCGCCTCGATTTCGGGAGAAAGCCACGGCACGAGTTTTCTCGGCGCAATCGGATCGCATTCCAGTACATTCATCGTTGTCTGGTGAATGCTGCGGGGATCCAGATAGGGATTCTTGAATGTGAGCATTTCGTAAAGCATTATACCCAGCGAACAGATATCACTTCGCCCATCGGAGTCGTGTCCCAGGATCCTCTCCGGCGCCATGTATGCCGGAGACCCGACGATCTCCCCTGTCTGGGTAATTGTCCCGGCATCGCCCTCGAGTGCCTTTGCCAGCCCGAAATCGATCAGCACCGGGATTTTGTCATCGCGCATAATGACATTGTTGAGTTTCAGATCGCGGTGGACAATTTTTTGTCGGTGGGCATACCCGAGTGCATCGGCAAGCGTCGCAGCGATTTCCAGCACATCGGCCAGCTTCGGTTTGCCAAAATGAAGGTGGTAGTAGAGGTTGCGGCCGGGGATATAGTCCATGGCCAGGAAGTACACGTTGTCTTCCATGGCTACTTCGTGGATACTTACAATATTGGGGTGACTGAGCCGGGCGACCGCGTGCGCCTCGGCGAGAAATCGATCGACGAACCGACGGTTGATGGTAATGTTTGCGGGAAGCACCTTCAGAGCAACCTCGCGATCGAGATCCAGCTGAAGAGCGCGGTATACCACGGCCATTCCACCCCGATCGATTTCCTCCTGAATACGGTACTTCCCGATCGTCGTCCCCACCGCCAGGAACGTCCTCTCGATCCGGGGTATCACATTCTCGACGGAAAAACTGCCTTGACCAGCCTTTATCTGGGATTTAAGCGGTTTATTTCGTGGTGGTAATTGGCTCATTTTTCAGTAGTATTCAGGTAAGAAAACGCGTTTCCTGCCGATAGCTTCAGAAAACTGGCTGCCCATCGGCAGCAGGCGGACCGATAAGGCCAGGCATCACCCTCTCAAGATTCTACCATTTACCAGTACCCGCCGCAAATAAACCTCATCAAAACCCCAGAGAAGCAGATTTAAACTCGGGGGGAAGCGCAGCGGTTATATGAACACTTTTTCCGCTCCTGGGATCCTTGAACTCGAGCCGTTGTGCATGAAGATACATGCGTCGAGGCACTCCCCGGGAAAAAAACTCATGATCTTCAGTCCGGTCACCATACCGCGGATCTCCCAGGACCGGGCAACCCAGATGCGCCATATGGACCCTGATCTGATGTGTTCTCCCGGTGCGAATAACCACCCGCGCTCTGCTGAGCCCTCCGCTTGAAGACTCCACGCTGTATTCGGTCACGGCGGGGCGACCGTTTTGAGCAACCCGCACCTTCATCCCTTCGTTTCTATTGCTGGTCTGCGCAAGCGGAGCCGTTATCGTTCCCTTGAGTTTTTCCGGGCGTCCATGCACAATAACATAATAGGTTTTGTCCACTCCATCGGTTCGGAAAAGCTCGTGAAGTTCCCTGAGCATCCGTTTTGTTTTCGCTATCAGGATAACACCCGAGGTGTCACGATCGAGTCGATGAACCAGACTGGGCTCCCCGCGATCACCCTTACTCAATAAATAACTTCGAGCCATCTCAATAATCGAATCCGACCCTTCGTGGGCCGTTCCTGAATGCACCACGATATGAGGAGGTTTGTTGCATGCAAGCAACTGGCTGTCTTCGTAGAGAACGCTGAAATTCTCCTTGAAAAAACGCGTCTTGACAAGATCCTTCTTGGGTGCGCTATCATGGTTCTGGGTACTTTGAAGTTCAGCGGGGTCCAGGCCGATCAGAACTTCATCGTTGAGAACCAGCCGATAATTTTCTTTTCGTTTTCTTCCACCGACTTTGACATCTCCGGTACGGATCAGGCGGTAAATAGCCGATAGCTGCTGAAGCTTCAGTCGTTGTCGAAGCAGCCGATCGAGCCGCATCCCCTGTTCTTCTTCCCCGATGACAATTTTGATCATGAATGCC
>JBEPYC010000165.1:0-8897 GCA_041641555.1 Chitinivibrionales bacterium
GGAATATCTTCACCCCTACGGTGCTCAATCATCGGTACCCCGGCCAGATCGCAACTCTTTTTTCCTGCCGAAACCAAAGGTGGAGTACTTCTTCGCATTTCTGCCTGTCGACCTAATGCTTCGTACAGAATATGCAAGCGATGACTCCCGGCTTCGAGAGTGGGCCGAAGAGCAGAAGCCACTTCTCGATAAGCTACCGCAACAATGGGTCAATGAGCCTTCCATTTATGGCGTAAAGACCTTTATCACTTCTGAGATCTTGGAAGCGGGCCTTTTAGTCCCGATGAACTGGCTGGAGTGGCTCTTTGAGTTAGTCCTGGTTTTGCACCGGGCGAATTGGTACTCTACTTTTGTAGCCGCGAGAAAGCAACCATATCTCAAAGCGGCAATGCTTCTTGACATGATTGGGGAGATGCTCGAGGGTACAGCAATGTACGCGGATAAGCGAGAGGTTGGCGCAAGTGCTCTCGAGAGTTCCCGGGATTATGCACTGTACCACCTGAACACCTTTTCTGAGCTGATTCGAGATAAGTATTTGGGTACCGAAGCACTCAAGCGTGAGCCGCTTGCCTACATGCGCTTTGCTCAGCGTGTTTTGGCAATCGTGAACAGAGAGGATTTTCAGAGATCTTTTCTTTACTATGCATTGGTGGACAAACACAGCAACGGAAACTCCAGCTTCACAATGAATGGTGGCAATGGTTCGAGTCTTGAATTCGACCCCGTTCACCTCATGAATATCGATCGAGTTGATGACATCATTGCTTCCGCACTCGCAACGATTGCTTTCGATCCCACCGAGGCTATTGTTAGGAATTTCTATGAAACAAGTATTCTTCCTGCAGAACTCAAGTTAGCCGATACCTTGGATAGCGAAGAATTGGATGCTGTAAAATCGATTTTCACGGATGATGGTTTTTCAAACGAGTTCTTATCGGGTTGCTCGACTTCTCAGAAGGCACAATTCCTTTCGGAGTTAGATAGTGCATTGACTCCATTGGCCGGTGATCAAGGTCTTTCTGTACTAGAAAGAAATATACCTGGTATCGGGAAGAAACTAACGGCGGCAGATGAACAGAGTGCGATCTGGAATTGGCTCAAAGGCTCCGGCAAGAAGAATATTGATAGAGTTTTAGGTACGTTTCTCGCGATGCGAGAATCGTGGGCTACTGAGCCGTTTGGTAAAGCCCCGAACCTTCCCAATTCGATGAGGACCAGTGTATATCGTTCCGTTATTGTCTTGCGGACAACAGCAGGGGCATACAAAACCTACGTCAATAAAGGCGGCACTGCTCGAGCCGCAGTCGGCAAATCAGTCAAAGGATATCTCGGGTTTGCAAAGAGCAGAATGCTGGACAAGAATAGATGGATTAAGGATGAAAATGGCCAGGCATTTGGTGCTACCCCAGCTAATCTGAACATGGTCTTCAGTGCAATCGGCGTTGTGGTTTCAATCCAGGGAATCTATTCTTTTGCACAGAAAAGCACGAAGGGAAAGAAACCGACGCTCGATGATTATGTGGACCTATATAAGTCCCTGTCTTCCGGCGTTTCAAGCCTTATCGCCATAACACCCGATCTCATCAAGAACTCACATATGGTAAAAGCCCTGGGTAGAGTCTTTGTTCCGCTTTCCGCAGCATGTGATATTCACGCATCGGTAAAACTTATCAAGAAGTCGCAGCTCTATTTTGCGCAAGGAGAGATGGAGGAATCGGTTTTCAAGGGCATTCAGGCAGGTATTAAGCTTGGCACAGTCGGGTTTCAGATGGCTTCACTCTTTCGCTGGAAGGGAGTCACCAAGTTTTTGCTTCGCAAGGAAGCGTTGGTTTCCGGCGGGTCAAAAGTACTTGGCTATACCTTCAGCTTCGCCATGCTCGGATGCGAAGCTTTCAAATGGTACTTGAAGGCGATCGAACCGGAAGGCTCCAAGCTCACCAAAGACATCCTTATTCCGGAGCTGGAGAAGCTTATCGATGAAAACCCAAAAAAGAAATTGGAGACCACCCGGGTGGAGGTCGAGGGCGCAGCGTACAATATTATCAAAATCCAGTGTTTCGATTCTGACCTCAAGTGGAAGGACTCGCCGAGTTTTAATGGTAAGGAAATCTACTGCGATCCGAAACGCGAATGGAACTGGGTTCAGCTCAAGAAGCTGATAAAGGAAGAGATCTCTGGGGGATCTACCCGAAAGGGCCTGGGGTGGGTGACTGAGTTTGACGAAGAAAAGGCGATGTTCGAGCTTCTGGAGAGAGGCGTTCAGGTGGATGCCGTGGCGAAAGTGGTGAAGAAGAGCAAGGAAGAGGTGGAAAGAATCTACCGGCAGAATATAAACGAACGGCATACCGCAATTAACGACGTCAAGGAAAGGTACAGAAACGAATCGTTAAAACTGAAAGAACTGGAAAATGCTCTAAAGTAGACCTTCCTCATTCACATCTTTGCAGGTCGTCCCACTCTTTACCAGAATTCTTATCCAGCCATGAAACCTGTTCTGTCTGCACACCACAGATTCTGTTCGAATCAATGTTCAAAGATTTCAGTTCTTCAAGATTATAGACATAATCTGGTATTCGGCTTATGTCGTTTTCCATCACTGAGAGTACCTCTAAGCTATTCAACGAGGATATTACTTCGGGAAATGCCTTCAGATTGTTATTTCCTAAAAACAGAGTGCGAAGATTTGTCAGGTTCGCGGTAGAACCCGGAAGGTCAACTAACTCATTATGATGAAGTGATAAATACTCCAGCGAAATCAAGTTGCCTATCTCGTCAGGAAGCTTAGCGAGATTATTTCCATCGAGCTCCAGTCTCTTCAGATACTTGAGTTCTCCAATTCTTGGAGATAAAACCTGCAAATTCTGTTCAGAAAGATTAAGGCTCACGATATGCCCACTTTCTTCCTCGAATCCAGCCATTGCAATTTGCTTTGGCGATAAGGCGTCCTTATCTTTCGCGTTTCCCTCAATTTGGATTTGCCGTACAATCTCGTATTCTTTTTCAAGAGTATTGCACCCCAGCACCACCAAGGCAAGAACACATAAAGGAATAAGGACAGAAGTTCGTTTTCTCATGTAATCTCCCTCAAACAATGCTTTCCGACGAATCCCAGGGTAGAAATCGTCGCAGACTATGTGATACAGCGGACTAGCCTACAACCTTCGTTCTCCATGTCAAAATACTAAATGACCTTCTATTACCTTTAGGCTGATGAAGACAGCATCGGGTTAGACGCGAGGGGTTTCTGCTTCTCAGCTCCTGCCTGAGTCCATAATACCTTTCGAAAAGATAGAGGCCGTCAGGGGCAAATTTACATTCGCCCCTTGAGGGGCAAAGGCAACCAAGGGATCCACGCGGGGGTGATACAATCAAGCATTTTCGGCTGGGATTTAAAGGGCCCGGACACGGCCCTTTCCCTCTGCAGGATTCCGCTTGCCGCAAAACGCAATCAAGCATTTTGCGCTTCGCAGTCCTGCTACGCGCCCTTCGGGCTTCCGCTTTGGCGGAATCGTCTCCGCGCGTCCATGCGGTCCGGCTCACCGCGGGATATAAAGGGCGGCAGCCCTTTATCATATGTATACACCCACCGGCTATCCTCAGTTCAGCCCGATTTATTCCGAACCTGGTTGAGGTATTCGCCTCATTATATTTGTAGAATATGGAAGGAATGTCGGAACGGGTTCTCAGCTCTCCCGGCTTCGAGATTCCCGGACAGCACGTATCACATCCGAGGTCGTCGCTTTCGTATCGATCCCGGGAACATCCAGTGGCGAACGAGTCTCTTTTTCAGGGCAAATTGAGAACAGTGAACCGTCTTTTCTGCGGACCATGACTTTACCTTCTTCACGAGCCCGATCGAGTAAAAGAGAGAATCTCTGTCTTGCCTGAGAGTACGTGAAAACGGTCATAGTTATATCTCCAGAACCTGCAGTTTCCTCTTCTGAGCACATTCCATAAGTGCTCCATCCAAAGTGAGCAGCGGTGCTTTGTGAGCACGCGCGCACTCAAGCATGTATGCATCATAAGCGTAAATCTTGAGATCCGCAGCAATTTCCAAGGCATTAACTAAATCCACCTCAACCAGTTGCAGCGGTATTCTTCTGTATGCCTGGATCACCGCAGAAGCTTGCCTAAAGCTTATCCGTCTTCTTTTGAACATGGCCGAAAGAGCATTGCCAATTTCCCAGTGTAGGCTGGAAGGAGCTATGAGGTCGGTGCCACGAGTGATTTCTATTACTCGCCCCCTCTCCGGCTCTTGCAACAAGACCGAAAGAATTACAGAGGTATCCACAACGACCTCCATGAATGAGGCTCCTTTCTGAGCTGTACCTTCTTAATATAGTAGAATTTTGGTTGTTCAGTCACTCAGATTCGCTCCCACGCTCCCATATAAGGTTAGCTGCGGAAACGTAACGGTGTTGCCTTAAGCGGTGCGCCGCTTATTCACCTCGAGTACCGACAATCCGTTGATGCGGAGGGAACCACTCCGGGGTGATACAATCAGGCATTTTGCGCTTCGCAGTCCCGCTACGCGCCCTTCGGGCTTCCGCTTTGGCGGAATCGTCTCCGCGCGTCCATGCGCTCCGGCTCACCAAGGGATTTAAAGGGCCCGGAATCGGCCCTTTCCATCTGCAGGTTTCAGTTTCTGAGCGTGCACCGCGAAATATAATGTTGTCGTTCCGGCGCAAGCATTGAGAATTAACCAGAAATAATACTTCAACAACCATATACAAGCATAGAGAACCAGATACAACACCAATTTAAAATGGTAATACCTGGTTAAGCCATATTAAATATATTATAACCAGAAAGAAATAGCGAACAACCATAAATACGGAAAAGCCCCATGGCCACCCCGAACATGCCTGTTGGCGTCTATTTGCAGGAAGCGTACTCTATCTACTGTTTCGCGCAGGATGATAAGGAATTGCTTGTATCAAAAGGGCTGGATTGGTCCCTGGTTGAGGACATCCCCGGGCGGATCGAGAAGGTGCGCGACGCCGAAGCGCAGTGGTGGAAATCGCGGTACGGGGAGACCGAGATCGAGAAGAAACACGATGCCGCCAGAAAACGCATTGAGGAGATCAAGGCGGAGATACTCAGGGATCTGGAATTTGCGCTCCACGACAGAATTGACGAGTACAAGAAGGTCATCGAAGATATCCGTGAATCGAATGACCGCGCCGATTTCATTTTTGATATGTGGACGCTCTATGACTTCGTGTCCAAACAGACTGATTTGTTGGACTCCATTGGCTCCGATCCCGCACTGAGAGAGGAACTTACCGGTTATAGCCAAACCTTCGTCAGGACATCATCCACACACTTCATCCAGAACAAACACGCTGCTCGCGACAGGCGGGATGAAGCCTATGCGCACCTCAAAGCCGCAATCGATGAACTCCGGAGGTGCGCCAAGTACGCTCTGTGGAAAGACAAGAAACGCCTGCGGGGCTACGCAAGTGAGTACTTCAGGAAGACATCGCGAGGGCGAAACCAATAATCAACCAACGAAAATCTCCGCCTGCCTTGCACACAGACAATTCGAAATTCCAACAACCCGCATCGCTCGACACTTTGGCATTGGGCAACCATCGGTATCCGCGATGATTCCCCGGGGCGAGAGGCTCTGCCGGGAGCTGGGTGTCGGGTTAAACAATTAAACGATCACCGTCCCTAATGCTTTGCTCGATTACTGTTGCCCCGATGATTTCTCCAGCTCTTCAGCATCAGCCAGGTCGCGCAGTCTGCCGGAGCTTTTTTTGACCAGAAGGAGATCTTGATAGGAAATCATGTTTACATCGATTCCTTCAAACCTGACCCGGCGAGCGCCTGCAAAGAGTTGATCGTTTTTCACACCCTGGAGATGCGTCAGAAGATCAATTCTGTTAGGTTCCGAACCCAGATGGATTGCGCTGCCTTCCCGTTCAAAATACTCCCGCGGGATGCCGGCATTTCCAAATCCAAACTCCGTTAAGGCAGCCATGACCCTCTTTGCGTTTGCCTGTGAGGGATACACGAGTAAATCAATATCCTGTGTGGTTCTTACATACCCGTAGAAATTCACGGCGAATCCTCCAACAACAAGGTATTCAACGTTGTACTTCTCAAAGAATTCGACCAGCTCTTTCATGTCTTGCGAGAAGAACATCCGTACCCCTACCAGTCAAGGGTTTCCCAAGTTGCTATTTTCTCCATGGGTTTTTGGGTCCAGTCCTTGCCCCATCGGCGTTCCTGGAGTACTTCGAACTCTTTCATCCGTTGCTCTGGAGTCATTTTTTGCCTGCGGCGATATTCCGCCTTGTTCTCTTCTTCGAAAGACTGGAAACAGCGAACCCGTCTATTCCGTTCCATCTGAAACCCCTCTGCCAAATTCTACCGGCGATGCCGAGTTGGAATGGGAAATATACAATCGCTCGCCCTCTCGGAATCCGGATCGGCCCGGGAATACTGCAGTGAAGCTGAATGCGCATTGGTTATTCGGTGAATCCTCCAAACCAAGTCCGGTCCCAAGCTACTATCACACCAGTGCCGCAAGGAACTTATCCGCCGAGATGACCCGCACCTGCTTTGCAAAAATGTTTACCTCTGGTTGCCGCACAACCTGATAAACAAATGGAATCGACCACTTCTTCTTGAAGAGGCTGAGGGCAGGCGAGGGATTCGTATCAGATAATTTCACCTCGACCGCCAACCAAGGCCTTTTGTCAATTGTTACAAGAAAATCGACTTCTCGCTTCTCCAGATCGCGTAAAAACCGCAGCTCAGCGCGGTAACCTTCGAAATCATGCAGGTAATGCACGAATTTCAGCAGATGACATGCAATCAGGTTCTCAAATCGTGCGCCTGAGTCCGGTATTTCCGACCAATCCCAAAGGTACAGTTTTGGCTCTTTCTTGAGAGAACGAATGTGATTTGACGTAAATGGATAGATTCGGAAGTGATAGTAAAAGGTCTCGAGCAGATCAAACCAGTGGGATACGGCCTTATGACTCACCTCCAGATCGGTGCGGATAGAATTTGAGATACCTTGCCGGAGCGCCCTAAGACAACGAAAAAATCTGCCTTAAGGTGAATTTTTCAGCAGAAAATTTTGCCTTCGGGTGAAAAACACTGAATTTGGCAGGGCGACATGACGCGGCAAACGGGACGGAGTTGCCTTTGTTGCCTTAAGCGGTGCCCCCCCTTATTCACCATGAGTACTGACAATCCGCGGACGCGGTCGGCATTATCGCGGAAAACACTTTTCGCCCCTTGAGGGGCCAAAGCAACCAAGGGAACCAAGCCGGGGTGATACAATCAGGCATTTTGCGCTTCGCAGTCCTGCTACGCGCCCTTCGGGCTTCCGCTTTGGCGGAATCGTCTCCGCGCGTCCATGCGCTCCGGCTCACTACGGGATATAAAGGGCGGCAGCCCTTTCCATCTGCAGGTTTCGCTCGCCGCAACACACACAAACCATCTAGAATGTTACTCCCCGGACCACAGCCTACTCAGAGACTCGTTCCAGGGGAGAATGCCGATGTCGCCAAGACGGCGTGGGTATGAATCCAGCGACAGGATAATCTTGTGCTCAGAGCAATCAGCTCCGACTTTCCAGAAAGCCTGTCAGCAGAAGCGGCCTTCGCACGGCATCGACCGTACCGGGCTCAACCAGAAGCAATCGCTGCTTGCCCTCCCATCCCTTGAGTTGTGAAGCCTTTTTCGAAGCGCCGCCGATCTCAAAGGCCGTGTTTCCCACCACGTAATCGGGAGTCTTCGCGCCACGATTTGACTTAAGGTATTCACACGGATAGTCCAGGATGCGAAGCGTTTCAACAAAGTAGTCTTCCCGCAGGGCGCCGATACATTCCTCGAAGGATTTGTACAGCAGCCGGTACGGAAGCGCCATGAGAATCTTGGGTTCACGGGTAACATTGGTCCCTTTCGGGAAGACCCGGTTGAGGATGAACGCCTTTTCGAGAATGGTGACATACTTCTCTGCTTTGTATTTTGTGATGCCGCAATTGGCTGAGCACGATGAGTAGCTTATTCCCTCCGCCTGCGACTGCCCAATGAAGGAGCAGAGCCTGCGTATCTCCATCGATTCCTCCGGGGTTACCAGTCCCGTCAGAACGAGATCCTTGTGGAGAATTGTCTCCAGCATCGCCCGGAACAGGCTATGCCACTCAGAAGTCTCTAAAGTGAAGGGGTAGTTGCGTCCTTGCAGGTATGGGGAAAACAGCGGTTCCGCGTGGAGTGTCTCTCCGTATACTTTCCGGGCCGTATCTTCATCGATCAACTCGTCCATGGTCAAAGGCCGAGTGTCCAGCTTCTCTTCGAAGTAAAGAAATTCTCTGAACAGGAAGGGGAAGACATACAGCATTCTCAACCTGCGCGAGAGGTCATACGAAATTTCTTGAAGGTCTATGGCACACGAACTGGTGCATAGTATCTGAATCCTCAGGAAGTCATAGATCTTTTTCAGCTCACCGGCGAATTCAGGATAATAGTGGATCTCATCGAGCAATAGAATCGTAATTCCTTGCTGCGATGCATCTTTGGCGAGGGAGAAGAGGTCCCTGTCCGGTTTAGTTACGTCGAGGGACACGTACAAGGTGTTGTGCGACTCCGCGTGGAATTGCTTGAGGATGACCGTCTTGCCTGCCCCGCGCGGTCCAATCAAGGCAACAAATTCTCTCTCCCCGGCAAACTTCTTCATGACCGGGTACACGAAACGGCGCTTCGGATATCTCCTTCCGTCTTCACGCGCCAATCGGCTCAATTCCACGATGGATTGGTTCATGAACAGTTCCTTTCCAGCAATTCAGCCCCTCACCTATTATAACATTTTGGCGAATCACTTTTACAATATGCATACATTTCGGCGATTAGACTGTCCAAAATGTTCTCATTTCGTT
>JBEPYC010000166.1:0-8806 GCA_041641555.1 Chitinivibrionales bacterium
GTCGGCCTGATCGGCATTGGCCACGGTTGGGCAGTTATCGATATCGCCACACACCCCGTCACCGTCGATATCATTGTCCGGATCGTTCGGACAGCCATCGCAGGCATCACCGATTCCATCATTGTCGCTGTCTGCCTGATCGGCATTGGCGGTATTCGGACAGTTGTCGGAGGCATCAGCTACACCATCGCCGTCGCTGTCGACAGGATCGTTATCGCAGGCATCTCCAGT
Organism: Chitinivibrionales bacterium; assembly: GCA_041641555.1. Taxonomy (GTDB): domain Bacteria; phylum Fibrobacterota; class Chitinivibrionia; order Chitinivibrionales; family WJKA01; genus JBEPYC01. The sequence continues at coordinate 232 of JBEPYC010000166.1, forward strand.
GCCGTCACCGTCGCTGTCTGCCTGATCGGTATTAGCGGTCGTGGGGCAATTGTCGACATCACCACACACCCCGTCACCGTCGATATCGTTGTCCGGATCGTTCGGACAGCCATCGCAGGCATCACCGATTCCATCATTGTCGCTGTCGACCTGGTCGGCATTTGCCGTGTTCGGACAGTTGTCGGCGCTGTCGTCGACACCGTCGCCATCGCTGTCGGTCCCGCCGGAGGAGGTCCCGGAGACTACATCGATGTAGTCGAGCTTGACTGTCCCACTGGCCCGTTCGATTCGGATGGAAGAAGAGCTGCTGGTTGAAATGCCTGTGCTGATTTCGTAACAGTCCGAGCCACTGTTTTCCACAAACGTTCCGACACTTTGTCCATCAACCGATACGGTGAACTCACTGCCGCTGGCGTAGACACCCACGATCAAATTGGATGCCGCCGGGATGTTGTGCCACTCCACGTACATGCCGGAGCCCCACATTTTCTGCCCGGAACCGCACGGTTTCGAGTATGAACCGCCACCCTCGATTACATCGGCGCTCTCCGCCTCGTAGCGCGTGGTTTCGCCGGTTCCGCCACCGCTCCCGTCACAGGCATCCCCGATCCCGTCGTGGTCGCTGTCTGCCTGATCTGCATTGGGAGTGTTAGGGCAGTTGTCGACATCATCAGCAACCCCGTCTCCATCGCTGTCCGGACTTCCTCCAGAATCGCAGGCGTCGCCGACACCGTCGTTGTCGCTGTCTGCTTGATCTGCATTGGCCGTGCTCGGGCAATTGTCGACATCTCCACACACGCCGTCACCATCAATATCGTTGTCCGGATCATTCGGGCACGCATCGCACGCATCCCCGATACCGTCGTTATCGCTATCATTCTGGTTGGCGTTGGCAGTATTCGGGCAGTTGTCTGAGCCATCGGCAACCCCGTCACCATCGCTGTCCACCGGGTCGCTTCCGCCGGCGCTGCCGGTACGTGCGGCGATTGCCCGTTCTTCAAGCAGGGCATAAACAGCGGCGCGATCATCGAGAATTGCATCCTTGTTAACTTCGCCATCTCCGGTGGGTGGAATGCCGGCCAATCCACCGCCAAAGTTAAACGGAGGCAACACCAAAAAGCTTATGCCGTCGGAACCATCCGCACATTTCTTGGGAGGACTGTTCCACTTGAGATCCCAGATGCTTCCCAATTCGCCGGCAGTGATCGCAGAGCGATCCAGATAGGCAGGGTGGCTGTTGTCGCCATTAACGAGACCAAATTGTCCCTTGGGGCCGCATTCATAATAGTTGATTTTGCCATTTAATGCAAGATCGTGAAGGTAGTTGCAGGAGGTTGCATCATTATAGCAGTTCATGTTGAAGCCCTCGGACTCGGGGCGGTGCGTTGCATGGGCAACAACATTGACGTTAGAAAGGTACGATGGTGCATGTTTTTCGAGGTGCTTGACAGCTACAGCAATTTCGGTCGCCTGTCCCCAAATGAGAAGGTAAATGGGACCGGCTTTGATCGCGTCGACCATGGATTGGACCGAGGGATAATTGGCAAGGTTGTAGTCTGATCCGTTCCAGGTGGTGCCGCACGTGGAAGCCTCATGAACATTGAGTTGATCGTGGGTCAGAAAGCCGGTGCCATAGGCCGAGATAAGGTTATCCCGTTCGGCTTCGTATTTCGGGCGGATGTAAGAGTTCCACCGTGATAATCCCGAGCACCCTCCAGCCGATGCCGACAAGGACATACCTTCGACATCGAATTCGTTGTGCAGGGTCAAAAACCACGACATGGCGACATTGTCGTCTTCATCGCCGCCTTCGTTGAGATCAGTCGTGACCCAGACGCGGACCTTTGAGCCTGCCGCCGTGGATGTGGAGTTTGACTCCTGAAATGCACTCGGAGAGTCCGTTTCCGAGCAAGAGATAATCAAGGCGCCCAGCAGTGCCAGGCTCACAATGTGACGTACCATGTACGACACTCCTTTCCAGAGTATTCGGACGAGTGGGGTCCGAATCGAGTTGATGAGGATAATGCTAAAACCCACGAGATGCTTTGTTTGGTTCCTACCAAAGTCGTACGGACCTGGTTAATCTAATAAACCTTCTACCCCGGCGGATCTTGAAGGTATTGTCTTGTTGTTCAAGTGATGGTCAATGAGGAGGTGGGGGTAACGAAATCGGGTTTCTTGGGGAATATTCTGATCGGTGTTCCAGTAGGGTTACCCACTCCCCTGTGGAATGAAAAACCCTGCCTGGTTTGAAGTTCATTCCGAAGGCTACTGAGGGTTTGCATTCCACAGGGGAGGAGGTGGGTCGTCGGTCAATGTCTAACCGGTACCAGTTTGGGCCGGTTCATTCGATCCGAAGTCGTGAGATATACGCCCGCGGAGATGGCATCCCCATGAGCACTCCATGCTTTGGCGTTTTTTGAACCAATACGTTTTCCAGTAATGCTAAAAACATGGGCAGTACCTGAGTGCCCTTTAATTGTTTGCTCTGGAGCAATACTAACCCTTGTCGCATCGTTTCCGCCCTTGAAGATCAGTCCTTTCAGCCGGGAATAGGACCCCTTCGATCCAGAATACACACTTGATCCATAAAAGACGACTTCATCGCCTTGGCTAATTTGTATGGCTTCATTGCAGAGTACTTCCGCGGGTGGTTTGCCGCGTTCTTCGGTAGCGTAATACTTGGCATTGGCGGGGCAGACGTCTTGTCCGTTAATTGTTATCCGAAAAGGAGTTTGCCCTTCTTTGTCCAATGCAGCGTCTACGTAGACATCGTACACTCCCGATGCCCCAGGAAAAGCATTCCACCGAATGGGAACATCAGAATACCGCTTGCCGTCGCCGACAATTCGGCACCATGAACCACACCCACATTTTCCGCCATACGGGTCCCCGACAAAGTCAGCTTTGCACGCTTCCAGGTACACGTCGGACACAGCGGTACTAACCAGAAATACACTCACCAACAAGATTGTCCCTCGTTTCATACTTCGCTCCATTCCAATGGGTAGAGATGCGCCCTCAATCGATACACTACCGGATGAGGAACCCTAACGTAAAAAGAAGGAACCGTCTTGTTGTTCAGATGATAAACAATCTAATACCTAGTCATGGGCGACCCGCATACTCCGGTTCATTACTCGAGCCAGGAATGTCGAATCGGTCAGAAGGGAGGCGGAGTATCCAGGTGAGGTGTGGCATCGGGGGTGCTTTCGTGGCGATCGTTTCTGTCATGAACAACAGGACATCGCATGCAGGGTGAATCCTCGACTCCGAGACTTTAGGTTTAGAAGACACCACCGGCACGCTCGTCCCATCAGAAGCGGCAACGCGGAGCTATATCCCGAATGTCGAGCCCCGGAGCATAACTCGTCTAATCAACAACAAGGTGGCCAAATGTTAAAGCGCTTAAATTGTCGATTCGTGATCCTCATGCTCGTTACGAGTTTTGTAACCGGCGGTATTGTCGTGGCTGAAGATGTTGTCTTCCCCCGCCGTGCGGAAGCCGTTATCGATGTTGTAAAGAAATACAATATCGACAACACGGGAGCAACCGATGTTACCAATAAACTCCAACGCGCAATGAATGAGAACCAGGCATGGGATGTTCTCTATCTGCCAAAGGGTACCTACCTTGTTTCTAACACGATATCAGGAAAAATCGCCAACCGGGGTGTTTCGTCGTTCGGTCCAATCCTCACCGGGGAGAGCCGCACCGAAACGGTTATCAAGCTCAAGGATGGAACCTGGCCGAAAGACGCTATAGACATTAGGTCCTTCCCTCGGAACACGACCGAACAAGTTGTTCTTCACAGTGGTGATTGTACCAACACGACATTCAAGAAAGTTTTTCGGAACTTCACGGTCAATATTGGAAAAAACAATGCCGGAGCAATTGGTATGGTGTTTATCGCCAGCAATACTGGTATTGTTGCCGATGTCGATATCATTTCAGAAGATGGACAAGGATCTATCGGACTTGCGCTCACCGGTGTCGAAAATGGCCCATCTTCGGCTCGAAGCGTGCACGTGAAGGGATTTAACGTTGGAGTCTACGCGCGCACCGGGGTCATGATGTCGATGTCTCAGATAACCATTGAAGGAGCAACCAGGTACGGGTTTGTCAACAAGTGGAACTGTGCGGTCGACAGTCTGCTCATTCGAACCTCCGGGCGCGCCGTGCTAAACAATGCCAATGGAAGACTATCGATCGTGAATGGGCGATTTTATGGAACCGGCGGAGATTCAATCGCAGTGGAGAACTGGGGTAAGATGTACTTCCGCAATATCCATGTCAATGGTTTTGACCGCTTCCACAATGAACCTGTCTACCGGCAAAACACTCCGCCTTCGGGGACGATAATCAAAGAATACGTGACACACGCAAATGATGGCCTCTTTCATGCACCGGGCAAATCGATAGGATTACCGGTCGAGTATCCTACGTTTCCCCGACGTGAAACGGATCTTTCAAAATGGGCGAATGTGGACTCGTATAAAGCAAGTGGGGTTACCGATGAACAAGCCATGATGAAAGCGTTCAAGGAACAGGGCGTCACCAGTGTGTTCTTCCCCAATAGCGGACTCAACCGTCTCAGGGAGGACATCACCCTGCCCGGCAAGGTCGGGTGGGTTGAGGGAGGTGGAGGAAAGATTCTGGGAGGCAGGCAGATCGGTACCCTTACGATTGGCGACGGTTCTGCACCGACCGTGGTGTTTCGAAACATGGATATGCGTAACCATGCGGACCGAAAGAGCATCGGGTTTGTAATCAATACCGATCGCACGGTTATCCTGGAATCGGTCTATGCCAATGTGACCATAAAAGGGACCGGGAAGGTATTCATTTATGATCTTTTGGGATCGATCGAAGTAGATAATCCCAACGCCCGAGTGTGGGTGCGAAAAGTGAACAAAGAATACGGCGGCGGAATAGTGGTCAAGCGTGGTACACTCTGGGTACTCGGGTATAAGTCAGAAGGTTTTCAGCCGAAGCCGAAGCTCGATGTACACGCTGGAGGAACGTGCGAATTAATAGGTTTTCTGAACTATAACTGTGGCAACAAAATCCCAGACAACTTCAAACAGGCGCTTTTCAAAGTTACCAATGGAAACCTGTCGGTGGCCAATCTTCTCCAGGTTAGCTGTAACTCTCCAAGCTACGACAATATCGTTATAGAAACAAGAAACGGAGAAACACGCACCTACACGACCGACATGGTTACCCAGCAGGGAGGAATGACACTCTACACCGGATATGAGCCAGACAACCTGGCAAGTGGAACTTCGCCTGAAACGACACGATTCCGGAATGGACTTCCGGGCATCGCTACAGTTTCGCGAACGGGCCGCCAGTATTCGCTTACCCTTCGAAACCAGAACATTGCCGATGATCAGCGGATATCGATTACCGACGCGCGGGGACGCTCGTACGAACTCCCGGTGAAACGCACTGTTTCCGGGATCGTTGAACTCGATTTTTCTTCGGTTGCGGCGGGAGTATACACTCTTATCGTGCGAACAAACCGTACCACGCATAAAGCAAGAGTCGTGGTTCCCTAAGGCGAATCAGGGAACACGGCATGATCCATTGGATTGATCTACGAGCCGCGGAAAAGAGAGAGTTTAGTCCGACTTGAGCCTGAACCTGGTTACGGAAAGGTCCTCTTCCCGAGAGCTTCCACCTACAAGAAGCTCAAACTCTCCCGGCTCCACAACCCGCTTCGATTGAGCATCGATAATCGACATTGCCTCGGACGGTATAGTGAATTCCACTGTCTCATTTTCTCCCGGTTGAAGTTGTCGACGCTTATAGGCGATCAGTTTCTTCCGGGGCCACGTAGCGGAAGTGACCATATCCCGGAGATACACCTGAACTGTCTCGATACCGGAACGGTTCCCGGTGTTGGCCAGCTTCACCGTTGCTTTCAGGGTATCCCCATTTCGTAGCTCCGAAGTCTCCAAGGTGAGATCGGCATACGTGAATTCCGTATAGGAGAGACCGTATCCAAAGGCGTACTGTGGTTCAGAGGTCAGGTCGCCATAGTTGATATGATGTTGCCCGGGTACCTGGTTATAATACACGGGAATTTGACCTGCATGGCATGGAAAGGAGATGGGAAGCCTTCCGGAAGGATTTATCGTACCAAAAAGAACCTCAGCAATTGCCTGTCCGCCGAGCATCCCGGGATTCCAAGCTTCGATTATTGCCTCGGCGCATTCTACCAGATCACCGATAATCAGGGGTTTGCTGTTGATCAACACTGCTACTACCGGTGTGCCGGTTCCGTGCAATGCCCGAAGAAGTGCTTTCTGTGCCCCCATGAGTTCCAGTGTTGCGGTACTCTTGAATTCTCCCACATATTGAAAATGGTCCCCAAGCACCACAACCGCGACATCCGCGTTCTTCGCAGCCTGCCTCGCCGCTGGTATACCACTCTCGTCGTTGTCGACAACACTGCACCCCTTTTCGTACACGACTTCGGCTTCCGTACCAATTACAGATTTGATGCCATCGAGTGTGGTAACCGTCAGCTCGCGCGGCATGGTACCTTTGACACCTTGCCCGGTCCCGAGTGTCCAGTCACCCAGTTGCGCGAAATCGTCATCGGCGTTCGGGCCAATCACCGCGATACGCTTGAGGGTCGAGGGTTTCAGGGGCAGGCGATAGTTTTCATTCTTTAGAAGCACGATTGATTCGCGCGCACACCTGAGAGCCTCGGATCGGTGATCGGTGCACCCTATGACGGCTTTGGCTCCCTTTGGATCGGGAAGACGCGGATTCTCAAAAAGCCCCATTGAAAACTTTACCCGCAGAATTCTCCGAACAGCTCTATCCAGCTCAGATTCCTTCAACAGTCCCTTCCCAACAGCACCGATAACTGCATCATAGAATCCGGGAGTCGACATTATGAGATCGTTGCCGGCTTTCACGGCCGCCACAGAAGCTTCTTCGAGGGTTTCATAGACATACTGTTGACGTCGCATACGGTCGACATTATCCCAGTCGGTGACCACGATGCCCTGAAAAGCCCATTCATCACGGAGCACATCGGTCATGAGCCACTTGTTTGCCGTACAGGGCACGCCCTCAATGCTTTGGTACCCCGTCATGAACGTTGCGCATCCTTGCCGCGCGGCCCGTTCAAACGGCGCAAAGAAATACGATCGCAGTTTCCTCTCGGAGAGATCGGCTTCCGACGAGTCATACCCGCCCCGGGTCTCGGAGTACCCGGCATAATGCTTGGCGCACGCAAGGACACTTCGTGGATCGCTGAGGTCCTTCCCCTGGTATCCTTGGATCATCGCCGCGGCCAGCTCGCCAATCAACAAAGGGTCTTCGCCGAATGTTTCTCCCACCCGGCCCCATCGAGTGTCGCGAGCTATACAAAGCACCGGGGAGAATGTCCAGTGAACACCCGTGTAGCTCATCTCAATAGCCGTGATTCTCCCAACAGCGCGCGCGGCTTCACTGTTCCATGTCGATGCAATTCCAATCTGCGTGGGAAAAATGGTAGCACCCTCCTTGAAGGAATGCCCGTGGATTGCATCGATTGCCATTAAAAGTGGAATGCCAAGCCGGGTCTTGGAGGCCAGCTCCTGTAATTTCAGGATATCATGGTCGAGTACCTGAAGAAGTGACCCGGGATTCTTCTCGGGGATTTCCTTCTCCATATCACCGCGGCCATCGAGCTGAATCATTTGACCGGCCTTTTCCGGGAGCGTCATCCGAGACAGTAAGTCATTTACTCGATCCTCTATCGAGGCTTTTGGCTCCCGGTACGTGGGTATTTCAGACATTCTACTTTCTCCTCGGGTGTAGGCGTAAGGGTTACAAAATACTTCAATGATCAATCAATGCCCAACGACCGACAGCGGGAAACAGCAGCACCGCTCCGAGGATAACCATCAGCTGGGTAAATAGCGGGAAAACTCACGCATGGATCGAGCTCGGTGAGGCTCAGGTGCACCGGAGAATAAGCCGGTACACTGGAGTGCCCACCGGGAAATGCCGATGCCGAGACCGTAAACAAAAAGGGCACTCCCATATGGAGAGTGCCGGTGCTACTTCGGAAGGACAATTTCAATGCTGCTATCGCGGCGAGACAAGTACTGAACGCTTCCCTGCCTTTTCCGTAAGGTACAAGCCTTTGATTTTTGCCCATGCTCCACAATTACAGTCATTACCTCGACAGTACAGGGGATCAACAAAATCGGCAGTGCACGGTTCGATGTATACGTCGGCGAAGGCAGTGGCACACAAGAACAGCATGCTAAAAAGCTGCGCAAAGGTCTTTTTCATTCCATTCCCCCTTTGTACTTTTTGAGACAGATGAGCTTATTTCCTGGTAGACATGGACCCGTCAATCAGGATCGAGGATGCGCGTTTGAGTTTGTTGAAGGCTGCGTCGTCTCCCACGCACCTGCCGTCGAGGGTATACGTCCTGGTTCTCGAAGGTTTTCCCCTTCGTGGTGTGGTCAGGCACCGATGCAGAGCCACGCTTCCGGAAGGAGTGAGGGTAAGGCTTTTCCATCGTCCTTTTGCGTATGAGTAACCCGGTGCGTTTCGTTCGTC
>JBEPYC010000167.1:0-8792 GCA_041641555.1 Chitinivibrionales bacterium
AACATGACATCTATCTTAGCGTAGCTATGAATAGGTGCGTTCTTTTGTATTTTACATCACTGCGAAAAAAGAGCAGATTACAGAAGATCTGTCTTATTCTTCTTACAGCTCGGGTCGTTTTTTGCGTCAGTTCCTGCAATGCCCGGCCGAGCAGCTCCAGCGATTCCGGTCCTGCCGGACCTGGATGCGATACGGGAAATACTCAATTTCTAACCAAGGTGAAGGTCTATGAAGAAGGTTGCATTTGTTGGTTGGCGCGGTATGGTGGGTTCGGTTCTCATGCAACGGATGAAAGCAGAGAATGATTTTGGCGGATTTGAGCCGTTATTCTTCTCGACCTCGCAAGTAGGATTACCCGGCCCCGACAATCTTGGCTTCGATGTTCCTCCGCTGGAGGATGCGTTCAATACCGAGCTTCTCTCTCAGATGGATATCGTTGTGACCTGCCAGGGCGGCAGCTACACCAAGGAAGTTTATCCCAAGCTCCGCTCCTCAGGCTGGCAGGGGTATTGGATCGATGCCGCCTCGGCGCTTCGAACGGCCGAAGACTCCATTATCGCGCTCGATCCGGTCAACCTCAAGCTCATTAAACGGGGCCTCAGGTCCGGTGTCAAAAGCTATATCGGCGGAAACTGCACCGTCAGTCTCATGCTGATGGGACTTGCAGGACTTTTCGAGAAAAAGCTTGTCTCCTGGGCTACCTCAATGACCTATCAGGCGGCTTCGGGGGCAGGTGCCAAAAACATGATCGAACTTGTGCAACAGATGGCAGGACTTGCCGAATCGGCTCGACCGGTGCTGGATAATCCCGCGGCAACCGCACTTGAATACGATAAGCTTATCACCGATAAACTCCGTGATCCTTCACTGCCCGTGGCCAACTTTGGTGCACCGCTGGCGGCAAGTCTTATTCCCTGGATCGACAGCGCCATGGAAAACGGGCAAACCCGAGAGGAATGGAAGGCAATGGCGGAGACGAATAAGATTCTCGGTGGGAAACGGCAGATTCCTATCGACGGCATTTGTGTGCGGGTCGGTTCAATGCGCTGTCACAGTCAGGCATTGACTCTTCGGCTCCGCAAGGACATTCCGCTGGATGAGATCACCGGCATCCTCTCCGATGCCAACGAATGGGTCAAAGTAGTCCCTAATACCAAAGAGGCTACTTTGGCCGAGCTTTCCCCTGCGACAGTTACCGGCACTCTTTCCGTCCCGGTCGGCCGTCTCCGCAAAATGAATCTGGGACCTCAGTATCTCGCGGCGTTTACCGTCGGGGATCAGCTGCTCTGGGGCGCAGCGGAACCGATCAGGAGAGTGCTGAAGATAGTGTTGTAGGCAACCACCACAGTGCTCCGACTTCTGGATCAGGAAGGCCGCGAAGAGCACTGCCCGTTGAGAGGCCCGGCCAGATTCGTGTGGGCGGGTGTCCGAATAGTTGAGCGAACAGATCAGATGCCGGCATGTCTGTCACCTTCCCTGAAAAAAAGAAAAGGGCCCGAAAACCGGGCCCTTTCATACAAAACAGGTACACTGTTCACTGCCGACTCACACTTACCCGGCTTCCGGCAGAACCTCCGGGATAATCTCCGGTTTGGGGGCTTTGTGGTCTTTGATCTTGGTGTTTATCTTTCGCAGCTGCCGCTGCGCTTTGTCGACTGCTTCATCGATTGCTTTGCCCATGTTTTCCTCTTTGGCGAGCGCAGTTACCGTTTTTGACCGCCCGTTCATCACGATTTCCACAACCTTATAGACAGATTCGGAGTCCAGCACGACGTGACAGGATGTGAATTTCTCGGTAAACTTATCCAGCTTGCTGAGTTTCTTGTTGATCATTTCTTTAGTGCTGGCAGTAGCCTTGATGTCGTGTCGTGTGGTTATTTGGATATCCATCCGACCACTCCTTTCGGAAAGTGAGTGAAACACGCTCGCATAATCGCCGAAATCAGATTACGACGATCCCCAGAATTTCATTGTCATGTTTTACTGCGAACCCCTTCTTCCGCATGATATGAACTGCGGACAAAGGGTGCCGAAGCAACATGTGCAAATCCAATTCCCATGGCAATTTCCCGGTAGTGTTCGAACAGTTCAGGCGATACGTACTCTACAACAGGCGCCTGCTTCGAAGAAGGCCTCAGGTATTGGCCCACTGTCAGCATGCTGCATCCATGGCGATGGAGATCGCGGAAAACTTCAATCACCTCCTCCTTCGTTTCGCCAAGACCAACCATCAGGCCTGATTTCACGGGGGTCTCCGGCGAAAGCTCATGTGCGGTTTCAAGGACGTGCAACGATTGTTTATAATCAGCCTGCGGCCGTATCGATGTATACAGCCGGGGTACTGTCTCAACATTGTGGTTAAAAACATCAGGGGAACTTGCCAGGACGGTCCGAAGAGCCTCGGTGCTTCCGTTGAAATCCGGCGTCAGGACTTCGACTGTGGCCTTGGGCAGTTTTTCTTTGATAGCAGCGACCGTGGCCGCAAAATGCCCAGCCCCTCCATCGGGCAGGTCATCACGGGTAACCGAAGTCACCACGACATGTCGAAGGTTCATTTGAGCCGCAGCACTCGCGAGCCGTTCCGGCTCTCCGGGATCAAGCCCGTCCAGGGTGCCGGAGCTCACACTGCAGAACCCGCAGTTCCGGGAGCACACCTCTCCCATTATCATGAACGTCGCAGTCCCGTTACAGTAGCATTCACCGCGATTCGGGCACTTTGCCTCGACACAAACCGTGGCAAGCTTGTGTTGCTTGAGAATACGCTCGACTGTTTCTTTTTCGCCGCGGTGGGGAATGGGCCGTCTCAGCCATTCAGGGAACGAAGGCTGTTTAAGCGATTTAGCAGATGAGGGTGCACCTGTCTTTGCGTCCTGGGGAGCCGATATGCTGTTTTGATTAGTTTTTTTTTGCACTCTGAGTATCACACATACTTCTGCCGCAATCTGGCAGGCAAAATCTTCAGCTGTTCTCGATATTTCGCGACAGTCCGACGGGCGACTTTCAGGCCCTCTCGTGAAAGTATATCAGAAATCCGCTGATCCGACAATGGTCTTGTTGAATTTTCTTCCTCCACCAACTCTCGAATACGATTCTTGATCTTCTCGACCGAAATATCCGAGCCATCGGAATCCTGTCCCAGCGCCTCCGTAAAAAAGTACTTCAATTCATAAATGCCGTGGATAGTCTGGACATATTTATTGCTGGTGACCCTGCTCACTGTCGAAATGTGCATGCTAATCATATCGGCTACGTCTTGAAGTTTCAGAGGGTTGAGATTGGGTGGCCCCTTCTCGAAAAAATCCTGCTGCTTCTCGATAATCGCATACATGACTTTCAGCATCGTGGTTCGACGTTGCTCGATCGATCGTATCAACCAGGCGGCACCATTGAGCTTTTCACGCACATACTTCTTGACTTCCGTTCTCACCGTGCTGCCACGCCGAATCATTTTCGCATAGTTGCGGTTGATATGTAGCTGAGGTACGGAGCGATCATTCAACATCACCAGGAACTCTCCGTCTACCTTTTCCACAATGAGATCTGGTATGATAGTCGAAGGGTTTTCTTCGCTGACAGAATATCCCGGTTTCGGATTGAGTGTCTTTATGACATTCAACGCTTCCTGCACTTGCGCAAGCTCCACACCGAGTCGTTTGGCGATCTCGTGGATTTTCATCTTCTCGAAAAGCTCCCAGGTTTGGGAGACCACACGCCCTGCCAGAGTATTGCTCCACCCTCGACGCCGAAGCTGCAGAAGGAGGCATTCCTGAAGAGAGCGTGCGCCCACTCCGGCCGGATCCATCCCCCAGATCACATTCAATGCTTCTTCAATCTCGTATACGTCAGCTTTGGTATGCTCGACGACCTGATCCATGGGCACACGAAGATACCCATCGGCTTCGAGCGAGTTGATCAGGTAGCGCACCAACAGACGCAGACGTTCAGAGATTTTCTTCTCAGAGAGCTGGTTTTCCAGATGCTCAGCCAGCGAGGCCCGATACACAGGTTGCGGCTCGTAACGGTCCTCATCCGACCGCTCTTCTTCACTCACCCGCGGACTCATCTCGAACCCTTCTTCGAGATACTCTTCCCAGTCGATCGAGTCCTCGCTCACGTCGAGATCCTCTTCTTCCTCGCTTTCCTTCTCTTCCTCTTCCTTTTCTTCCAGCTTCTCGTCTTCGGTTTCAAGCTCCGGCTCTTGCTCTTCGGTAGTCTCCAGCACAGGGTTCATTTCAAGCTCGGTCTTCAGAAGCTGCTCGAGCTGAAGAGTGTTCACCTGCAAGAGCTTTAACGACTGAATCATCTGAAATGAAAGCTTCTGCTGAAGCTTTAATGACATGTCAAGACCAAGATTCACTCTTCACTCCTCCTGCATCTTTGGGATAACCAGCAGTTTGATAATGCGCCGCCTAATCAAGCCGGAAACTTCGTCCAAGATAGATCCGCCGGGCTTCGGGGTTGTTCGCCAGCTCCTGGGCGGTTCCCGAAATCAGAATTCTTCCCTCATTCATAATATAGGCACGATCGGTGATACGTAACGTTTCACGAACATTGTGATCCGTGATCAGCACACCGTAGCCCTTCGTCTTAAGCTCAGCAACAATACTCTGGATGTCTTCGACTGCGATTGGATCGACCCCCGCAAAAGGCTCATCAAGGAGTATGAAGTCGGGACGGATCGCCAGTGCTCGTGCGATTTCCACGCGACGCCGCTCGCCTCCAGACAGAGTGTAAGCCAGGTTGTTTTCCAGGTGCGAGACGTTGAGTTCGGCCAAAAGCTCGCGCATACGGCTCTTCCGCTCTTTTGCCGTCATTTTCTGTGTTTCGAGAACGGCCAGGATATTCTCCCCGACGGTCAGCTTCCGGAAAATCGATGCCTCCTGAGAGAGATAGCCTATCCCCATACGGGCCCGTTTGAACATCGGCTTAGTGGAGATGACTTTTCCGTCAAGCAAAATACGCCCCTTGTTTGCGCGAATCATGCCGACAATCATGTAAAAGGTCGTGGTCTTCCCGGCCCCGTTTGGCCCCAGAAGTCCAACGATCTCCCCCTGATGGACATTGATTGAAACGTCGTTTACCACCCGACGTTTGCTGTAAATCTTAACGAGCCCCTCTGTCCGGATAACCCGGTTACTGGCGGGAACTTCCGGCTCGCCGCCGTTCAAAGAATCCTCCGCAGTCTCCCGCGGACCATCTACTGTGAGAATATCTTCTTCCGCTCGTGCGGATTGTAACTCATCCATGCTGCAGTAAAACCCGTTTATGGTTGGCATTCAACCGGTAACTCATCATAATATAACTATTCAACACGCACTTCGCCGCAGCATAATGCGCATTTTTTCTGCAAAATTCGTGCCTATACCAGATTTCGCTTATTTTGGGTCAATATTTGGGCAGATTTGCCCTGCCTGAACTGGCAAAAAGAAGGCGGGCGACGGTGGTATATTCAGTTCGTTTATGCCCGCCAAAGAAGGAAACGAAGGTTCCCGATGGCTCAGGGATAGTAAACACCCCGGGCCTTGCCGGTCAGGCGAAGCTTGACCGCCTTACCTTCGTGGAACCACACCGATAAAGTATCGCCACTCGCCTCGTTTCTGGCCGTATCGGCCTCTTCTTCAATGAAATACACCGAAGTCGCGTTTCCGATAACGGTTGCGTCATTTACCTTGCTGTCTTCCCCGAAACTGAGGACCATCTGCTTACCGGTCACCTGATTGGGATTGAGCGTATCCTGTATTTTACTGTAGGTACTCTTGACTTTTCCGTGGACCCACACCGAATCCAGGTAGCCCTTATCCGAAACCGACATATATAAGCTGTCGCCCCACACGTTCGTATTGGTGGTATCCTTCTCACCTTCTTCCAGATACTTTCCGGTCGCATTCCCCACCACTTCGGCCCCATCGAGCGTGTCCTGCCTGAAGTAAAGGTTCACCGAGTCTCCGAGAAGCCTGTGGGATTCGTAATTGATTTTGGGGTTGGTACGAAGCTTCGTCAGGCCGGAATCATTGAAGTAGTAAGCGTCTTCGCAGACTGTCCGAAGCGCCCCTTTGGTAATAATCACGTTCTCGTGGGCACTGGTCACCCCAACGGAATCATCGTAGGACATCTGATTTCCCACGATAGTGAGTGTCTCCACGCTGGCGGTATCGAAACGTACCACTTTCGGCGACCCATCGAGATAGCATTTCTTTGTATCGAGATGGTAGCGAGCCCGCTCTCCCGATAAACGCATCCCCTCTTTTCGATCGACAAAATCCACATTGCCATGAGCGGTGACCAATTTCCGATCCCGAAAAAACTCTATTCTATCGCAGGTCAACTCCTGCTCTTCCTGAAACACCCGCACATCCCCGAACCCTTTGACCCGGCCCTGTTTGTGCCACCACCGTGCCCGGTCGGATTTCATGGTGACTTCCCCATACCGGAAGGTCACGCCCCCCGACAGAGTACTGACAAGCTCACCGTTATTGAACGTGTTCCTGTTGGAACCTGCGCGTTTGAGAATAAGAGATTCTCCGTGAGCGGTACCTGCACCAACTACCCAAAGCAAAAACGCCCCATACCAGAATCGCACGGATCTATTTCTCATCATTCCCCGATTCTTCTATCCCGAAATTGAATTCTTCGTCGCTTTCCATACGTTCCGTGAAATTTGGGAATTCACCGCTGACATTATTGCGAAGCGTCCACCAGGAGAAGTCCTCTGCGGCATCGAGGCCTCTGCCCCGCAGAACATCACCGGAAGGAGTAGTGATCTCGACAAACTTGGTCGATGTTACTTTGCGTGCATCGGCACTCCAGGAAAGCTCTTCGGCTCGCACCTCGATCGAATCCTCGGTACGTACGAACACGTTACCCCACACGGTAAAGCGATCTTTCTTTGCGCTGGTCGTTCCCGAGTCGCCCAGAACCGTCGACCGTATTCCTCCCAGGGAATCGTACAGCGAGAGACGCACCGGTGTTCCTTTGATTTCTCCGGTATCGCTTATGCTTTTGCGCATGTACTTTGACTCAAGCCGCCAAACCTTCTGCGATCCTTCGTAGAGGAATAAGTCCGAGTTTTCTATCTCCTGGTACAGCTTGGAAACATCCTCGGCAACAGGCGGTTCTGTCTTACGGGACGTACACGAAGTCACGAATCCAGCGCTCACGATTATCGCTCCAACGATCAAAACTCCTGTATTTCTGAAAATCGAGATCATAATTGGTGCTGCTGTGTTCCTCTTATTCGTAATCAGTAATCGATGGCGCCTGTGGGTATTGGCTTCGCGGTCGACGCCACCGTCGATGCATCCAGACCCATTGCTCCGGGTACGTTTGTATGGTTTCAGATATTACGTTATTGGTCCGTTGTACATTGAACACAATATCTCGGCGCCTATCTCCGGAGCGCTGCAGATCGAGTCTTTGTATGAATATGCGATGTGTGTCGTCGGGCTGACGAGCCGTGGTTACGACAAACGCGGGAATTTCATAGCGAAGAGCCAGTTTGACCGGAGCCGATGGCGTGTAGGCCACTCGCCCCAGAAATCGGGCATACACTCCGTCGGTTCGGGTGTCCTGGTCCACCAGAACACCGAAAGTTTTCCCCTGAGAAAGCAACCGAAGCATCGCACGGGGGTTTTCGGTCCGATACATATATTCGATATTCTCACCGCTCCTGGCCTCCCGGACCATGCGATCCAATCGCTCATCGTAGAGCCGTTGTCCGATTGCAAATGATGCAAGCCCGCTTTTGGCGAAATAGTGCAGGAGCATCTCGTAGCAGCCGACATGAGCCGTGATAATCAGTACGCCACGCCCCAGGGCGTAAGCTTCCCGTACCTGATCGAAATTATCCGCATGCACCCACGTATGGATCTTCGCCGCGGGCGCCCGGGAAAGATAGTACGCATCGAACAGATTCTTTCCCAGATTTGCATAGACATTTCTCGCTACCGACCAAATCCTCTTCTCCGGCCAGTTTCTGCCATATATCAGCCGCAGATGCTGAATTGTTCGAATGCGGTCTTTTGTGGGGATAGAAAAAAACAGCCGGCCGAAACTCCCGAAAACCGCCAGTCCGGCTGAGCGTGGCAAGGCAGACGCTACCGTTCGGGCACAGAACGCAAGAAGATAGACAGCGTCGTTTTTTCGTTTTTTGAGAAACTGATTTGTGCTCACCACTCAGATTTTCTTTTGCTCTGACCCTGAAGTCCAGCTCTGGCCGGACTCCGACGGCTCAGAAACCTGGTTTGATGTCGGGATATCACGCCGAGGCATTCTCGACCCGGAGAGTTGCTCGAAGATCGCCGATTTCGATTTCTTCACCTTGATCCACAGACTCAAAACGGAGTTCTTCGGTAAGCGTCTCACTGCAGACATACTCCCGAAACGATTCTACTGCAGCCTGCAGGCTCTCGGGAACCGAAGCAATGACCCGGATGCGGTCAGCAACATTGAAATCACGGGTTTTCCGGATATTTTGAAGCCTGTTGACAAATTCTCGGGCAAGACCTTCCTGCTCGAGCTCCGGGGTGAGTTCGGTATCAAGTGCCACGGTGACCTCGCCCTCGGTTTCTACCTCGATACCCTCGTGCTTTGTGCGGCGTATCTCGATTTCGTTGATTCCAACCGGATGTCCGGCAATCTCCCGGGTTTCTCCGGCCTCCAGTGCCCGAATATCCTGGTCCGTGAATTGTTCGATCGCTTGTGCCGCTTCTTTCATACGTGGTCCCAGGACTCTTCCGAGAACCTTGAAATTGGCTTTGGCCGAAATGCTCACCACCGTATCTTCATTGGCATCG
>JBEPYC010000168.1:0-8778 GCA_041641555.1 Chitinivibrionales bacterium
TGCACGAGCTAATCCCCACGCTGAGAGAAACTGGACGGGCTAACGGGCTCAAACGCCGTTAAATCCGAGAAAGAGCTTCTTCGACATACTGAACTGCTTTTTTCACCCCATTGTCTGCCCGTGCCCTCCTGGCAAGTTCT
Organism: Chitinivibrionales bacterium; assembly: GCA_041641555.1. GTDB lineage: Bacteria > Fibrobacterota > Chitinivibrionia > Chitinivibrionales > WJKA01 > JBEPYC01. The sequence continues at coordinate 141 of JBEPYC010000168.1, forward strand.
TTTGAGCGTCGGGCCAGAAGCCTCGATGAGATAAGCTCAGTTACTCTTGAAGCCAGGTTTTCTGCAGTCAGACCTCTATATCTGAGAGGAGAACAGCCAGCGCCATATTCGGCCAGCTTCTGGCCCCAGGCATACTGCTCATAATTGAATGCAACGACCAATGAGGGTATTCCTGCCCGAAGAGCTTCGTTGACGGTACCCACTCCTCCATGGCTCACTATTCCGCTGCAGCGTGGAAAAATTCTGGAATAGTTTACCTGGTGAACGTAGAAAACATCTCCGTCGGATACTGCATGAGGAAAACCCGTGTCGGGAGAGGTCTGCACGATAGCACGAAATTTCCCCTGTTTGGCGGCTTCGCAGGAAAGAAGCAGCATCTCTTCGGGGTGGAGTCTTTGCATGCTGCCAAAAGTCATGAACACCGGTGGAGGTCCAGTGCGAAAAAAATCCTCCATTCGATAGGGCAACTCCGGGTCGGAATCGGAAAGAGACGGCAGCAGGGCCCCGGTCACGCGATGTACCGGGCTTGAGAGGCTTTTGCTCTTCCAGAGAATGCAGCCGACGGGTATGAGGTTGAGTATGTCGGAAAGAAACATTTTCGGAACGACGTGCCCGGGAGAGCTGAGACCGGCCTGTGCCCAAATGGTGGAAACCGTGCGTTTCGCAAACAGATCAACGGCTATCTGTCTGGTTTTCCAGGTAAGGAAATCGGCAAAGCGTCCGAGAATATCCGAGATTTCTACCGTTGGTCCGATCCCAGGAACTTCCAATGGATTCAACGTGACCGTAATATGAGCAGTTCCCGATGCAAGGGCTGCCGCTCGTGCCGGGTAGAGGGTGGCATGGGAAATGACCGCGTCTGCCGCGGAGAACCGGGTGGCCGAATACGTGAAAAGCTGTTCAGCAACCGGTGCGATAGCGTCGTCCAGTGCACGTTTAAGCCCCGAAATGGGATTGGAGCTCTGATAAACACTTTTGCGTTGTGTGGGAGTGAGAAGTATCCCGTGCGCAGGCACATGGGACACTGGAAGGTTGAGTTGATGACAGAGTGAGCTGTAGTCTGCACCGTCGGTACTGGTGACAATCAGTGAGGCATCATGACCATTTCTGAGCAGCCCTTCTCCCAGAAAAATGAAGGGAAGGATATCTCCGCGAGTGCCAAATGTCTGCAATAGAACTTTCATGGTGCGCCGGATTTAGAAAGAAATAGGTTCCCCTGATCTCGAAAAATACACTCCTTTGTGAGGACTTCGCATTAAATGCGGTTGGTGGAAACGCTTGCGGAACAATGCGTATACATGTATTTTGTTTGAAATCAAATGAAAACAGTTGCAATTGATGTCGTTAAGAGGATTGAGAAAGAAATGGACACGGATATAATGACTCTCGATGAAGTCGCGTCATATCTGCGGGTATCGGAGCGAACGGTCTATGATTGGGTTCAAAGGGGGGAGTTACCAGGGGGGAAAATCGGAACCTCATGGCGTTTTCGCCGTTGCGAAGTGGATCATTGGGTGGACCGTCGTCTGGGTTCAGGCGCCTGGCGCAAAAACGTGCCCGTCTCGATTGCATCTGCTCTGGTGCCGGAGCGATGCACGGTTGTCTCGCTGGACACAAAGCAAGCAGTGCTCGAACATCTCGTTTGCCTGATCGCCTCTGCACCAGAGGTCGGCTCCAAAGATGTGCTTGCCGAAGCGGTGATGCGGAGGGAAGCGTTGATGAGTACCGGAATAGGTAGCGGGCTGGCCGTACCACATGTGCGCCATCAGTCGATCTCAAATGCGGTTATGGCTGTGACCGTATCCGGCACCGATCTGAAAGACTATGATTCACTGGATGGAAAGCCTGTGAGAATCGTGGCAATGATTGCCGCGGCCCAAGGCCAGCATACCCAGCATATTCAGCTTCTTGCTGCATTGAGCAGGAAAATACGAGAGAGTTCAATTCGTCGTAAGCTCCTTCGGGCCAGCGACGGCGAGGAAATCTATCAGACGCTTGTGATTGGGTGACCACCTGAGGACAGGGAGGCTTTATGGCACTATCAGATGTATTCCGTTCCGAGTGTATCCACCTTGGATCCACGGCGACCGACAAAAAAGAAATTCTTCGCGAAATCGCCGGATTGGCCGTAACGTGTTTCGGTCAGGGAAGAGAACTTGAATCGGCTATTTTTCAGGCCCTTTTAGAACGTGAAGGGCTTGGAAGCACGGGATTCCAGGATGGAGTTGCTATACCACACTGCAGCCTGGATATCTTGGACCGTTTTGTGGTGGGTGTTATTACCCATAAGGGGCTTGATTTTGAGGCCCAAGATGGACATCCCACCAGAGTGTTTGCTTTCATCGTAGGCCCGAAGAGCCACCGTAGCGAACATGTCCGTTTGCTCGCGGGGCTCTCCAGAGTGTTTGGGCGTAAAGTCGATGTGGATGAAGTTGCAGGAGCAAAAAGCGCAGAGGCGCTTCGGGAGTCTGTGCTGCGAAAGGCTACGAGTTCGGTTCCCGATCAAAGCAACAGAAAACAGACGCTAATACACGTTTTTGTTCAGAGAGAGGGATTGTTCAACGAGATTCTTGGCACAATCACTGAATCGGACGAGTGCTCTGTATCGGTAATAGAGGCCAACGATACGTCTTCGTATTTGACGGGCCTTCCACTTTTCGCGGGATTCTGGAACGAAAAGAAACGCAGTTTTCATAGGATAATTATTGCATCGGTGCGTCACAGCTTTGCAAACGAAGTTGTCCGGCGAATTTCGACCATCGCCGGAGAAAAGACAGGCGTAATGGTCACTGTACAGGATCTTCTCTATTGTCAGGGCTCCCTTGAACTGTAGCATAAAGGCGAAATTATGACCAGCGCACACTCCGCACAGCTTCCCAGTCTTTTGGTCGTCGGTTCTTCGGTGGTAGCAAGCTTTTTTGCCGGGAAAGCGGTAAAATGGATTCGCCTGCCTTCGCTTATTGGATTCATGCTCGTTGGTGTTGCGGCCGGGCCGTCCCTGCTCAATCTCATCGATGAAAGTCTTCAGCAATCCCTCTCGTTTATCACCGAAATCGCCCTCACTTTCGTTGCCATATCGATAGGCCTCGAGCTGAGTTTTTCGTCACTGCGGCAGCAGGGAAAAGGTATCATAGCAGTAATTCTCGCCGAGAGTTTCGGTGCTTTTATTCTGGTTACCTTACTTGTATACACCCTGACTCGGGATCTTCCGCTGGCGTTACTTTTTGGGGCCATTGCTCCGGCCAGTGCCCCCGCGGGCACGGTTGCGGTCATTCGGGAATACCGTGCTCGCGGCCCTTTGACCAGAGCACTGTATGCGGTTGTAGGCTTTGATGACGGACTTGGAATCGTTATTTTCGGTTTCGCGGCGGCGGTTGCCCGGACCCTTCTCAATCACGAAGCCGGGATCCATGATGAAGGAATGGTCAGGGCGTTTCTGTCCCCGGCCACCGAAGTGGTAGGTGGCATAGTGGCCGGAACCGCTTTGGCTATCGTGTTTTGCCTTTTGGCCCGGAGACTCAAAGATGGACAGGACGTGTTTATCCTTCTGTTTGGTTTCGCCCTCGCTTCCGTGGGTATTTGCACCCAGTTTCATCTTTCGATTATCCTGACCAACATGGTTTTCGGGATGGCCGTGATAAACACCCAGCCAAACGCTTTTGTCCAACGGCTTCGCACCGAGCTTTCCAACGTTTTGCCGCTTCTCTTCGTTCTGTTCTTCACGCTTGCCGGAGCAAATCTTCACGTTCTGGCCCTGCCGAGTCTTGGCCTCCTCGGGCTGGTATACGCTCTGAGCAGATCCACGGGGTTGATCATCGGTTCACGTATCGGTGCCCGGGTCGGTCGTGCCGGAGAAATGATCCGTAAATACATTGGGCTGGGTATTTTATCGCAGGCAGGTGTGGCAATCGGCTTGGCCCTCATAGTAAAACATGAATTCGAGGGTCTTGGTCCACAAGTGGCCGGATCCAGCGGCGAAATTCTGTCTCGAGGTGAGATAATCGGCGCCACGATCTTGACTACGATTACGGCTACCTGCATATTTTTCGAACTGATTGGACCGATTCTTACCAGAGTCGCCCTCTCGAGGGCTGGAGAAATTCACCGCGAATCATAGTTGTTCTCAGCGTTATCCCCCATAAACCTCTGTCGGGCCAACCGACCCTTTCTCGTTCGTCGGGTTAGCCCGTGAGCGACATTGGACTTCTTTCCGATTGCGTTTTGAAAAACACCTTCACGACTGCCACCGTTCGAGCTACTGTGAGGGAACGCCTCTGAGAGCTGAATCTCCTCGCACCACGTCTCTGATATGCAGTCTGGCCTGCTGGGAGCATGTTGGATGTCACGATCAAAGCACTACACTCAAGTAGCTGTATGCTGTCCGGGTTCATCAAAAAGGGAATCCCTCCGTGGGCAGAATATGTTCACATTCCATCAAAACGCAGTTTAGAAATCGGAAAGAACCTTGCCGGTTTTATTCGCCTGGGTACGGCAGAATGGAATAAAACCGGGGGGAATATCATGAAGGGAAAGGCCAGAATACTACGCATTTCTACCAGTGCTGTATTGCAGGGAATGCCTGGGCTGGACAAGTATCAAAAGCGCATTATTAAAAAAGCCGTCAAACGGCATAGTCGCATTCACCCGTGCGGGGACCGCCGCTCTCTCAGAGAGTGCTTCACAGAATGCAACGGGAAGATCGTGCTGTGGTTCGATACCGATGACCAGAGTACGCACGCCATTGTCGAATGAATCGCAGATCTTGCCGGGCAGAAAAGCGCACACGTTCCGCTGGAAGACAATAGTCTGCTTTTTGAGCAGATTGTGGTTGATAACGTCTGGAGATAAATGCGGTGTATGAGGAAACGTGGGCTAAAGGAGAGCACAAAAAAACGCCACGAGTGCTGCATCTCGTGACGTTTTGAAAGGAGGAGTAGTGCAACAAAGACAGAACTAAGAGGGTGGTGTCTTTGTACTCAGATTATCCCACATTCAGGAAGTAATGTCAATGCTTTTGTATGACTTTTTTAAAAAAGACTGTTAGTACCTGCCTTATGCAAGCTTCTCGGGCTTGCATAAGTTCTTTTTATCATTAGAGCTGCGTCCGCACTTCTTACAAACAAATTTAGGGTCTCGAACGAGATCTTTATACTCCTCGAATTTATCTTTTATTCGTTCTTTCTTCCAGTCACAGAGTCTTTTTGGCATGAGTGCACTCTCTTTATGTTTAAATGCTTCGGGGGGTTATTGGATTCGGATCCTTGCGGCCTCTTATCCAAAATAACTACCTGCTATAGTTGAAATGTGCTGGGCGGCACAAAAGCATATCGTAGAGGAAAAAGAGTCTGCCTGCCGCAATGCTGAGACTGAGGAAAACGAATGAACTGCAACATTGCATTGCCTGTTCGTTCCTGAATATCGTATTCTTGATGTAATACCGATAAGGGGAATTCCATGATTCTGGAGATTCATTGCCATACACATCCGGCTTCTCCGTGCAGCAGATTGCCCACCGTGGATGCCATCAGGTTGGCCTCACAACGGGGCCTCGAAGGAATAGTGCTTACCGAACACCATTTCCTTTGGCCTGAGCAATCCCTGGCAGAGTTTCGAGAAGCTGCCGAAGTGCCATCCGATTTCGTTGTTCTGGCGGCCCAGGAAGTATCCACAACCCGTGGACACGTGCTGGTCTATGGCGCAACGGAGCGAATAGAACCCGAGCTTACCGTGGATGAAATCAGGGAAGAACATCCCGGCGCTGCACTGGTCTGGGCACACCCATGGCGATCGGGAAACCAGCCGCAAAGAAGTGTCCTTTCTACCGATGTGTTCGACGGAATAGAGATATTGAATGGAAACCAGACTACCGGTGAAAATCTTTGCGGCTTGAAAGCATGGCGGGAATTGGGGTTTACTGCGTTGGCCGGAAGTGACTCGCATGATCACCGGCGAGTAGCGCAGTTATCTACCATTTTTGATTTTCCCGTGGCCTCGATTGCTGATCTCATTGGGCAAATTCAGGAAGGTACCTGTCGTCCTCTTCTCAACAAGCATCCTGCCGGATCGTCCCGGTGAAAAAAAACTGTGGGATTTACAGAAGCCATTTCAAACCCGTATCGAAAAGAGATATCAAAAGCGCTGCCACGACTGTCCACAAGAAACTCTCGATACGGAATCCCTTTATGAGCTTGTCGGTGATCCACAGGAGTATCGCGTTTATCACGATCTTAAACAGCCCGAACGTCACCAGCAACAGGGGAAGGCTGACGATGAACAAGAGCCAACCTATGGCAATGTTTACGATACTGTAAACCAAAGCCACTACAAGGGCGGTGGTTGGTTTATCGATATGCACTGCCGGCATGAGCAAGGCGACCAGGAAAATCGCCAGAGAAAGAATGAAAAAGTTGAGGATGAGTTCAATCATGTGACTACCTGTTCACTTTTTTGAAAAATAATAGCACTTCCATTTCGATGGTGAAGTAGGACAGATGAAGCAATTGCGCATGCATTTCTCACGCATGCGCAATTTTTTTGGCATTCAGAATTGCATCAGTGCGCATGCACTTCTCTTCGCGCGGTAACCGGATGCAGCACCGGGCCGTACCAGGCGCCCACAATCCAGCCGTAAATCAGATGCATAACGAAGAAAAGCACTACACCCGGTCCGCCCAGATTAGACAGAAACAGACCTGGTGCCGGCATGATTTCAGGAATTGTGGGATTCATCATCGGCACAATTCCCATAAACAGCCCGGCCAGAATCGCATGAATTATTGCTGTTCCCAGCCCGGCGGCACTTCCGGATTGGTGAAGAAGAAATTCAAACACTGTTGCATAAACTATTCCGATCAGGCCGGAAACCACCAAATGGATGACGAACCCCAGGAGCCAGGTACCCGATCCGGGCATCAGTCCAAAGGTGGTTCCAAGCATCATCCCGATGTTTGCAGGGATTCCGACCATCCGTGCAAGAGTCAGGATCACCGTGACTGCAGCACCCCCGATCACTCCTAACCAGAAGGCTCTTCCTGTTCTCATGGCTATACCTCCTTTCGCTTAGTTCGTCGGTAAGCAGCGACTCCCGTGAAAACGACGAACCGTCTGCGACATTATTCATCCTAAAAACCGCAAACCTGGTGCCAGTTCAGGAAGGCCACATTACCATTTCTCATGCTTCGCTCTTCTTTGTTCTGTACTTCATAGCGCCTCTGGTAAGATGTACGACCACTACCGCCGTGAGAAGGGCGAATTGGGCAAACCCCAGGGAGAGAAGGCGGGACAATCCTGAAGAAACACGGTTTCCGGTAGCGCCCTCTGCGAACAGGAGTTCTGTTCCCACCAGAGCGAAACTCAAAACCGATACACCGATTGTGCTTCCTATTGCCGTGAATAAAGGATCGATCATTTTGCCCCTGTGGGCCAGAAGCAGGATCGCATACCAGATTATAACCAGCAGGTTACCGCTTTCTTGTGGATGCCAGGACCAGAAATACCCCGAAACCTGTTCGGACCAGGCCGCACCAAGCATGGTTCCTGTCACTACGAGTACAAAGCCCAGATAGGTACTTCGGATAATCGAAGCCTGGAGTGAAGAATCGGTGGTAGACGGATTGCGCAGCCAGGCAAAAATCCAGATATAGCCAAGAAGTGCGGCAATGAACAGGCACGCCCCCCCGAGTACCGTGAACAGGCTTTTGAAGACGCTTACAGGGTGGTTGACCGCAATGAGAGTGCGAGCTGTCATTAGATTGCCACCCACCAGTGTTTCCGAGAGCCACAAGAGAAACACCCCGGCAGATGCCGCGACGACCGGACCGAACCGGCTCCTTCTGGCTTGCAGGACCAGTCCAATCACCACAGAAAACCATGCAATGCTCACGAAAACCCCGAATCTGCTATGGATCGGAAGGTGCCCGACGATCGTTGCATGAGCCGACAGCCCAAAACTGTGAAAAGCAAATCCCAAAAGAAGAATCGCGAATGGAAGGAATGTCGGAAATGCCAATCCACTGAAGTAGGCGATAAGGGCCAAACCGATTGTGGCGCCATACATGACCTTCGCAAGGAAAAAAGGCCTTATCCTGTTATGCATAACCTCGAGTTTTCCCGAAGGTATTTCGCGATCATTGGAAACGATTGCCGACCGTGCTTTCTTCCTGAATGATTGGATGCGTGAGGTGAATTTGCTTGCATCTCCCTCCACGAATGCATATCGTGCAGCAACCAGGTCCGAAAGTGCCTCGACAGAAACAGGGTCAAATGCTGCTTCTCTGGGGGTCATCCAGTGTTCGTGTCCCGGGCTGAATGTAGGAATAAGGTGCGGTTGTGATGTTCCATAGCCCGGCAACGCCGTTTTTTCCCGTTTGTTGTGTACAGGACTCGAAACGGCTTGTAAAGACGCCTGCACGGAGTGGTAACCCGGAAACGCCATCGCCTCTTTTCGAGAAAAATGGGCAGGCACAATGGAGTCGATCGGCGGAATGGTGCCGTTTCTTTGAGCGAAAGAAAATGTCTCTCTCAGGTCGACAAAGATCGAAAGGTTTTCGAAAAGCCGTATGGTGGAGTTCTGAAAGTCCGTGCGTGCAGATGGAGGGATGCGCATATACTTGTGGGCATAGAATGCCAGCTCCGGCAT
>JBEPYC010000169.1:0-926 GCA_041641555.1 Chitinivibrionales bacterium
GACCCGAAACTCCAGCCGGCAGGCTATGAGCTCCTCAGCCACGTAGCGGAGAGGCTTTTCCCTTTACCCGTTGAAATCATATCGCGGACCAAAGCCCCCCAGGCGCACCGTGATGGTTCCGTGGATCCTCGTTCCGCAATTATCGAAACGGTCCGACGCCGACCGTGCACTTCCGATGAGCTTTCGCATACTCTGGGCATTCCGATGCAGGAGCTGGAGCTCCTGATGGAGGATCTGGAAGTCAAACATCTGACTATTCGCAAACAGGTCTCGGGAACAGAATTCATTTGCATAGCCGAGTAGTGACACGTCAGCAGCAGCTCACCTGACAATCAGCAGTTTCCCTTTTCCAAGCACCTCATCTTCCAGGTCCGAAACGACAAAAAAGTAGAGCCCGGAAGCGACGTGTTTTCCCTGCTGGTTACGGGTATTCCATTTCCATTGCGGTTCGATATTGAACCCCTCTCCCGAAATCCTGATTTCTTCGCCGGCCCGGTGCGAGTCGTAGATCGGATGCCCATTCATTGAAAGTATTCGCACCCGGATCTCATCTACCCTACCCTGCTCAAGGACATGGAGGTTTTTGAATACGATACCGCACGGGGCCCCGGGACTCCCGCAATGGCGAGAATCCAGCCCGGGTTTGTACGGGTTCGGATACACATAAAACCCGGCATTGCTCGTCCTGAAAAACCAATCGAAGGCATTGTCTCGCCTGCTGTCAGACCCGAAAAAATCAAAGGTCGTATCGTAAGTAAATGTTTTCGGAAATCCGCTGAAGCTACAGTAAATGCTGTCTCTGGAGAAAAAAGTGCTGTCTGGAGAGAACGAAACCTCCGTGCTGTCGGCAGAAAGTCGTATGCTTTGAAAGGGCGCGGCCGCTCCGCTGCTGTACCTGCTTATCATTTGAAGGCTTCGATTGTTCT
>JBEPYC010000169.1:936-8728 GCA_041641555.1 Chitinivibrionales bacterium
GTTCTGAATGGAATCCAGATCCACCGCTCCCGGATATATGGGCTGAGAGAAGCGAAGCGTCACAACGGCATGGATATCGTCGCTGACACTTGCGCTTTCCGGTCGGACAGAAACCAGCCTGATGGGTTCGATTCTAAACCCCCAGTCCAGAGAATCACCGGTCATGACGATACCCTCTGAGTCCGATACAAGATTGTAAGACGCGGTGTCGCGAGTCCCCAGGCCGCCGTAGGAACAGAGAATGCTGTCGCCGTAATAAAAGGGCCATGACGGATAGAATTGCACCCTGTTGCCCAGCACCGAAATTGAATCAAATCCGATCGATTCCCCCGGTGAGTAGGCCGAGCGCACACGAAGTGTATGATTGTCGCTCAAAGACGTATCGATAATGCCCGGTCCGATAGTATCTGCAAACACTATGACAATTGGGGTCCGGCTCTCGACAGCCGTATCTCCCGGTTCTGGAATCACCTGTCTGGCCGGAATTGTCCGGGTAGAAAACCACCACCGAAAGTCATCGAGAGAAGCCGTCGAATCCCAAAGCGCCTGAGGTATTCCATCCCGGTCAGTGTCGGCCGGATACCCGGCGGCATCCCGCGCTGAAACCGCACGGTAAAGGCAACTGACCGAGTCATCGTAGAAAAAGGGCTTTGACGGATAGAACAGGGCCCGCTGGCCATCGATACGCACCGAATCGTAGCCTATCTCACGGTCTCCACCGAACCGGGATCTTACACTCAGCGTTCTGTTTCCACTGCGAGCGGTATCCACTGTTCCCGGAAGAATCGGCGCGTTGAAAGTCAGAACGATCGGTGAGTGAATAGAGGCCGAATCTGTCGCGCTGTCGGGACCAACGGACCAGAGATCGAACGTAACGCTGTCCACTTCGAACCAGAGTGTGGTATCGGCATTCACGTCTCGCACGAAATCCTTATTTACATCAAGTGCATTCGGTCCGGATTCGGTCTGTGCCTGGTCGGTAAGTGTCGAAGTAAAGGTGAAGGCGATCTGATCGGTGGGAATGAACATTCCGGGAGGTGGGGTGAGCCCGAAATGGGCACTGGAAGTGTTATACACGGGCGAAAGAAAAAGTGTCTTTTTCTCCGTATCCCACCGTCTGGATAAAGGTATTGGCCAAACAGAGCCGGTAGCAGTTGAATCCAGCTTACTGTAAGCCGTAATGGCGGTTTCAGCCGATGCGGTGTCCATGCTCTCGGTAAACGAAATTCTTACTTCGGCGTGAGGAGGAAAATCATAGGACTGGTATATCCGTGGAGCCCGTCCCATACGCTTGGCCATCCAGTATGGATTGTTCAGGGCGAATTCGAAATCGATATCCAGGATTGTGGGAAGATCGTTGTATTCCAGCCGAATGGGAATGGTGTCGAACGGATGGACCGGGTCCGATGTTGCCAGAAACAGGGTATCCCTCACGTATCCATCGCCGGTCAGCTCCTTGGCGGTCAGTACGATACCAATGGAATCTCGTTGCCCGGGAAGAAGAACAATCGGGTCAATCCCCGTCGAACCGGGCAATGACTCAAAGGCCCTGAGCTGACCAGCGTACTCTGCGAGAACGGTAAGCCATCCCGATGGATCCCCGCGGAAACTGAGTGAGTATATCGACATGGTATCATTTCCGTTATTTACGAAAGGCATCATAACGGTATCGGTAGCCGCCGCCCCGCAAACCAGAGAGAGATTTTGACTCAGCGTATCCTTTGCACTTGCAAACCCGGGATTGTCCTGAGGATCCGTTCCAAACCAGGAATATCGATAGTAAAACACCGCGGTATCTCGCGTATCGAATCGGTCAGAGACCTCAATCAACACTAACGAGTCGTCCCGTCGAGGCACCAGCTCGATGAGCGAATCGGCTTGAGCGGATCCAGACCGGCTTCGGGTAATGTAGCGATACTGGAGATGATCCCAGTACGTCAGATCGCTGTCGATTGCCGCAATGGAGAACAAAGACGAAGCACCGATTTCTATATCGATGGAATCACCATCATGCACCACCTCTCCATTCATAGTAATTGTCCCCGTCGACGGAGGGTGGTTTACCGCAAGGATTGCGCGGTGCACGATCTGTGTGTCGGCATCTACGGCAGAGAATGCAACATCAGTGTATCCGTAGTAGGTGTCGGGGTCGGCTCGAATGACAAAGCGGCCTGCTGCTCCAATTGCCAGAGAATCCCGGAGGACACTATTTACCCGGACATACGCTTGTATCCCCGGGTCATTACTGTCATCGACAGTGTAGAGGAACACGATGCTGTCATTATGTTGCAGTGAGATCGATGTCGATGTGCTTACTGGTATCGTGTCGTAGGTTGCATCTCGATTGGTATCGGCAACGGCACGGACACCAAGAGCAGGGATTATGTTCGTTGTACGAACCCAGAGTTTCACCGTATCGGAAGCCCAGCCCTGTTTATCCGTTGCAACCACTCTCACGGGAACGAGTGTGTCCGAATATGGTACTGGCCCAAACCCCTCGGTCACCCCGACGGTTGCCCCGCCCGGTTTTGCCTGGGAACGGACGGAAAGGAGTTCCGTTGTCAATGAGAGCATATCGAGGCTGTCCGGATCGGAAACAGAAAAATTAATTATTATCGAGTCGATACGCGAAAGGCAATCGACTGTGTCGCCAAACGACAGTGCCGTATGGGTTGCATTGCCGATTCGAACCGAATCGAGTACCGGAGAGCGCGGCTTGGTATCCCAGAGAAGACGTGCCGATCGAACAACCGGACCGATAAGCGAATCCGATACACCACGTTCCAGTGCGATCTTGTACTGGCAAAACGAACTTCGATTGCGCACCGCATCAGAAAAGTTCTGCTGATTTGTAAGAGACACCCAGCTTCCCCAGCTCCCATCAGAGGGGGTGTTACTCGTTCCCAGCCGTACCGAGTCGTATACCGCACCGTATTCCAGGCCATCGGTGCCAAGGTCTCTGCCGTATACCCACACCGAATCGGTACTCTCCGAAGAGACCGGTACAACTGAGGACAACCAGTGCCCCGACGCGTGCAGGACCTCGCGCACGGCCAGGACACATCCTTTCGCTCTGTTTTCTTCTGCCCAGGTGACACCGATATTACCGATTGGATCGAGCGCAATATTCACGGCATTATTGTAAATATCGGGTGACTGGAGAGACAGGGAGGGATCGGAGAACCGGTAGACCTCACCGGTTGTCAGATCCGGCGAGCCGTTTCGGATCCGAAACCGTATTCCTTCAATTCCTTCATTTCCCAGTCCCTGCATATCGCCTTTCCAGGCAACCGCGAGATAATCACTATTGGAGCCGATAGAGGCATACCGGTAATTCGCTCCATGTGCAATCCGGTCCGTCTGCACGGTCAGGCCGGCACCATCCCAGTTAAGCCGGTATAAAACGATTCCGTTGGGATCCCAAGTGGCTGCTGCGAACCTGTTTTTCCGGTAACTTGTCACCGGGGCATCATCGCAGTAAGTCAGTCCATTGGGATTTACAATCCCGGTGCCGATCAGTCCGGAATCCTGTTTTGCCAGAGATCTGTCCAGCACTTTGTACTCCAGTTGCCGGGATGCATCGATATTCCCACCCCGGGTCCATGTCACAAGAACAGTCCCGTTGCTGTCGACCCCTACCGAAGAGTTAGTTATCAAATCGTCTCCGGAACCGCTTGCCGAAGCAACCAGCGTGTCGGCTACTACCTGAATGGTACCCGAATTCGAAAGCACCTTCTTCACTCGAAGGGCCTTGTTGTTGACCCTATGAGAAATAAGAAAGGTGTCGGCATCAAAATGGCACATCGAACCAAGCGGGGCAGACCCGGCGAAAATAATTGCGTTCGCATCAGTGTTGCCCCCACGCAGATCACCGAAGGTATTGTCCAGAAAGGATACCAGGAACCCGTCCGGCCCCTGCGCGGCGTGCAGGTAGGTTATCCGTTTGTCTGCTTCATGAACGACTCGCGATGTATCACCTGCTGTAAACGAGATAGCATCGAGCGTGATTGTGCGCCGGTTAATATTCCGTTTCCCGGGCCTGGTGGGTATCGAGTCGGCCCAGAAGAAATCAAATGAGTTAGGTTCACGGGAAGTAACCTCGGGGGCAACTCCGAAGACGGGGGCATGCGCCAGCACGGTATCGCCATAAAGGTTTACCATGAGGGTATCACGTGAACTGAGGAAAAGAGTGTCGCCCACAGAGAGCCGATAGGAATCATGCAAGGCAGTGAAATCGGGAAAGGTATGGCTTCCGGCAGTGATCGGACAAGACCCGAGCAGGAGAACGAGAAGACTACCGGGAAGCCCCGGACAGAGGCGGGGCTTTCCTGCTGAAACTCTTCTGAGACAGTTCATCGGTAAATTCCTGTTCCTGCGCCTCATAAGCTTCTTTCCATTGCGCAAACCGTCGTTCTTTGAGTATCTCGACCGCCCGTTTCCGCTTTGTGGCCTCGACCAGTCTTTTACGGATCGATTCACACTCGCGCTGCAGTTCCTGAAGATCCTTACTGGCCGTTATCATATCCAGTTTGATCTTGTTACGGTAACTAACGCTCGAACGAAGCTCGGGAATCGACAGGGACCTTACTCGACGGTCCTTTTCGCTCTGCTGCAATTGCACCAGAGATTCACGCAGCTGCCCCATATTCTCCTGTGACAAGGCAATTTCTCTGTTCTTTTCTGCAAACTCCCGTCGTACCTCTTCTTCTTCCCTTTTTCGCAGACTGAGAAGAGCTTCGAGTGTGAAACGAAACCGCTTCATGAACCCGCGCTCCTTTTCCTGCTATCGGCAGCCGTCACCGTTAAACTCATTGGGTTGTGTTTCCCCGGCGAGGTTGCCGTGGCCCTCGTGACGAAGCCGCGGATTCGATAAGTGCCTGCGCCTTTTGCATACTTTCTTCAAACGAATACTTCTCGTCGGTAGACTGACGAAGAAATGTATTCAGCGGCTCGTGAAAACGAATCGCCCGATCAACCCGATCACTGGTACCTGTAGCGTAGGCGCCAATCTGGATCAGGTCTTCATTCTCCCGGTAGGCCGCCATGGCATCTTTCAGTGCTCCCATAAGCATCAGATGCTCTTTAGAGACGACATCGGGCATGCATCGCGAGATACTCTCCAGGATATCGATAGCCGGAAAGTGATTGCGATGAGCCAGTCGCCGGGACAACACGATGTGCCCATCAATAATCCCCCGAACAGCATCGGCAATAGGTTCGTCCATGTCATCCGAATCGACCAGGACCGAAAAGATTCCGGTAATCGTTCCTTTATCGGAGTTACCGGCGCGCTCCAGTATCTGAGGAAGAAGAGCAAAGACCGAGGGAGTGTATCCTTTGGTAGCGGGAGGCTCCCCTACTGCAAGCCCCACTTCTCTCTGGGCCGTCGCCAGGCGAGTCACCGAGTCGACCAGCAGAAGTACATCACGCGCCTGGTCCCGGAAGTATTCAGCAATCGATGAAGCGACCATGGCGGCTTTCAAGCGAATTAGTGCAGGCTGATCCGATGTGGCAACCACGACTACCGATCTGCGCAATCCTTCTTCACCAAGGTTCTTCTCGAGAAACTCACGGACCTCGCGTCCTCGCTCACCAATAAGCGCAATGACATTTATATCTGCGATACAGTTTCGCGCCATCATTCCCAGCAAAACGCTTTTCCCCACGCCGCTGCCGGCAAAGATCCCCATGCGTTGGCCTTTGCCAATGGAGACAAAGCTGTCGATTGCGCGTACACCGGTGATGAAATGCTCATCGATTCGACGACGCGCCAGCGGATTAGGGGGGGAAGAGAAGACAGAGGCCATGCGGTCGGTGCGAAGCGGTCCCTTGCCGTCGATTGGATTACCCAATCCGTCCAGGACCCGGCCCAGAAGATGGTTTCCGATTCCAACCGACAGAGGCCGTTTCGTACTCACCACCGTCAGTCCGGGATGCACACCATGAATCGGGCCAAGTGGCATCAGTAACGTGCTGCGCTTGCGAAATCCCACGACTTCGGCTCGACCGACCGGAATCCCGTTTCGCTCCAGAATGCAGACATCACCTACCGAAGCCGATGGACCATTGGAGACGATCAAAAGCCCGACAACTTCTTCTACTTTACCATGAACTCGGATTGGTTCAGCGGAATGTAGTGCTGAAAAGAATGGTTGAAAATCTACGGTGGTGCTCATGATGAAACTGGGGGGGTTGGACTGGGGTTAACAGATGACGATTCCATGCTCTGGGTAGAGCCCTGGATGGACTCCCATGTCTTTTCGACGAGATCACGGATTTCTTCGAATTGTGTTTCGAGCCTGGCATCGACCTGCCCGGATGCGGACTCTATGATACACCCTCCCCGCGTCACGTGATCATCGGCTACAATGGAAACTTCCGCGAGTCGTTCCTGCACCGGTTTCCAAAAATCCTTGTTCCCACTGACCGTCTCCCAGTCTTCGGGGCTAACCCGTATGACAAGGCCTTCGCGATCTGCCAGATAGGCCAACGCACGTTTGACAACCGCAAGTACGAGATCGCCATTCTGCTGCAACTCGGTGTGAATGAGCTTGCGGGCGATTTCGCAGGCGAGGCGAGACAGGTCCCGCTGGCCACCAAGGAGCATTTCTTCTCGGGCTTCTTCCCAGCCGGAAATCAGACCGGCGATTTTGTCCTGCATGTGCGCAAGCTGCTGCTTGTAGACCTCTCCGGCCGATTGTTCACCGTCGGTTTTTCCGGCGGCAAACCCTTCTTCTTTGCCCTTCTCATATGCTTCGCCACGCTCTTTCTCGGCTTTGACTCGCTGCTCGCTGAGCGTTTCTTTCAATCGGCGTACTTCCTTTTCGAGCCGGAGAATATGCTTTTCTTCTTCGGTAAATCCTACACCTTTTTTCCGGTCTTCGCCAAATTCATCGAACGACAGAGCCCGGACCGGAAAATCCTGGTCTGCTTCCGCCTTGTTCTTCAATATCCGCCTTAAACCCACTTCCGCGGGATCTTTTGTTTTCAGCAGATGATCGATGAGGCTGGTAATGTCTTTTTGTGAAATCGAGGATGCGTCCATCGTTCCCGCCTTTACACGATAATCTCTTCTTCGCCACCACGGCCACTGATAATGATTTCACCATCTTCTTCCAGGCGCCGGATAGCATCCACAATGCGCTGCTGCACATCCTCCACATCTTTTAACCGGACCGGGCCCATATATTCCATTTCTTCCCTGATCATATCGGAAGCACGCGAAGACATGTTTCGGAAGAACTTTTCCTGCAGTTCCTCGGAAGCTCCCTTGAGGGCCATGGACAACTCTTTTGTGTCGACTTCTTTGAGCACGCGCTGCATCGAACGATCATCGAGCAGCATGACATCCTCGAACACAAACATCAGGTTCTTTATTTCGGTGGCGAGTTCGGGGTTCTCCCGCTCCAGGTTACCCAGAATATTCTTCTCTGCACCACGATCCACACTGTTGAGCATTTCGGCAACGGACTTTACGCCACCCACCCGTGAGACATCGCCGCCAAAGAGACTCCTGACCTGCCCGGCAAGGACCTCCTCTACCTGGCACAGGGTGTCCGGGGAGATGCTTTCCATGGTTGCCATTCGTGTAGCAACATCGACCTGGAGTTCTTGCGGAAGCGAGGAGATAATTGCCGCGGAATTGGCCGGTCCCATATGGGCCAGCAGAAGCGCTATTGTCTGCGGGTGCTCTTTCTGAATAAAATTTACCAGCTGTTTCGGATCGACATTTTCGAGCAGATTGAAACCGGTGGTTCTGATCGTCTGCTGTATCTTCTCAAGGATTTCTTTT
>JBEPYC010000170.1:0-8642 GCA_041641555.1 Chitinivibrionales bacterium
CCTGAAGAGCTGGAAATAGTCTCGGGATATTCGCCGGAGATTGTTCGCCCGGCACTATGCCTCATGCACGACGAGTCAGTTTCAGTACCGCGATTTCCGGATAGCAATTGAATCGCACCGGATAAATAGCCCATCCGATTCCACGCGAGATGAAGACAGGAAACCCTGACGGCGATTTCTTAAGCCCCGATGAATAATTCCTGTTTTTCACCGGGAGTACCGGCGGACCAACGAAGGGAATATTTACCTGCCCACCATGCGTGTGTCCCGATATCATGAGATCGACCCGGGTAGAGAAAACGGTGTCGGCCGAGTCGGGATTATGGGCAAGGACGATTCTGCAGGTATCCGGCGGGATACTTTCGACCAGTGCGTCTATCGGTACGTGGTCTTCCCACAAGTCCCCCGCGCCAACAAGCCAGAGAGCTTGCCCGTTTCGTTCCAGTTTCACCGAGGTGTGCCGAAGGTTCTGGCCTGTCTTGTCGAGCCAGTAAATCGAATGATCCGTATCGCCCCAGTGATCGTGATTGCCAAGCACGGAGTACACCCCGAACGGTGCTTTGAGTTTCCCCAGGATTGGCCAGACAGTATCGATTTGGACAGCTGCATTTCGCTCGTGGATATTGTCGCCTGTGCAGACGGTGATATCCCGCGGAATCGAATTGGAGCGAAAGACCACTTTTTCGATCAACGATTTCGAAACGAGGAATCCGTGATGGAGATCGGTGAGGTGGACAATCGTAAACCCTTCGAAGGCCGGAGGAAGACCGGGTACGGGAATGTGGTAGGTGTTTACGAGAATGATATTCCGTTCGATAAACACGGGATACGACCCGACCAGGCATCCTGCGCCTCCGAACACCCCCAGTTTTAAAAAGTTGCGTCTGTTTACATTCATCTTTTCTTACCCCAGATGGCCGCCGATACGACTGAAGACCATTTCGGGACGAAAAAGTAACGGCTTCCCGTAGTGCATCCGGAAAAGCCTCTTTTCTTCGGTGAACCCGCTCCGGGACAGAGTATCGATTGCATGGCTGTTTCCCGCGGGAAAAACAACCCGGCCGGAATACCGGATTCTTTCATTGAGCAACGCGATACCCGAGTCCCGATCTCGCGCCACCACAAGTCCTTCACCGAGCCCCGGCATGAAATACCCGCTGACCTGGCCGTGCTGAATCAGTAAACGGCTTGAAGTAAGCGCGGAACGCAGAATTTCTTCGCGGGTTTCCCCGGTGGCATTCCAATCTAAAAAGGATACCTGTTCGGCAAACTCCCCTCTGAAGGGAACCGTTGCCTGAGAGCCGAGAGGCGACGTGTCCTGAGTACCCTTATTCATGAATACGTATTGGGTGGTCGTTTTGAATCCGCTTTTTTCATACACCGTTTTTCCTGCCCCGGTGGCGATTAGGGAAATCGTCTGAACTCTTTCGGTTTTCAGGTCGTGCAGAAGGCGCTCGACAATAGCTTGCCCGATGCCTTTGCGGCGTTGATCCGGATGGACTATCACATGAGCGATCCACGCCGTTTTCCCCAGACAAATACTCGCCCCGATACCTGCGATTTGGTTTTGGGTACAAAACTTTATAGGCCGGCAGAAAGACGATTGCACATACCAGGCGACAACCGGGGTTATGTCGGGCCAGTCACCGGGCTGAAGAGCTCGGATCTCGGGAAGGTCGCAGTTGGTGATCGGTTTAAACATGTAATCCATAGCTTTCCAGTTGCCCTTACAGTCATTCGGTCATGACGACTGGAAAGGAAAAAAGATGTATCGGGAATCAGAGGGATCGGGCCCGCAACTGCCCGCACGCCCCCGAGATGTCTCTTCCCCGGCTGGTCCGAACCGTCACGCCCAATCCGTAGGAGCGAAGCATTTCGGCGAAGGCTTGGAGTTTCTCCACGGAAGGCGGCCGGAGAGAGTTGTCGAGTGAGTTGATCGGAATAACATTGATCTTGCAGGTGACATTCCGAAGATACTTAACCAGAGCACGGGCAGCTTCGGGGGTATCGTTTTCTCCCTGGATGACCACATACTCGAACGTTACCCTCCTCCCGGTAGCATCGAAATACCTCCGGGCGGCATCGACCAACGATTCGATCGGGTAGGTTGTGTTGACCGGCATGATCATGTCGCGCTTTTCATTGCTGTAAGTATTGAGGGATATGGCCAGCCCGAGATTCAGGTCCTCTTGAATAAGTCGGTCGATCGATGGCACGACACCTGCGGTGGACACCGTGATCCGCCTCCCGCCAAGGTTGAATGCATCACGGGCCATGAAAATCTCGATCGCCTGGCGGAATACGGCGAAATTCGAGAGTGCTTCGCCCATACCCATGAACACGATATTCGTGACCGGCTTGTCTCCCCGGGATTCCAGGTAGTCATTGATGCCGATGAGCTGTCCGGTGATTTCTTCGAGGGTAAGATTGCGGGTAAAGCCCTGTTTGCCCGTCTCACAAAACACACATCCCAGACCGCATCCGAGCTGGCTTGAGAGACAGGCGGTACGACGGTTTCGGTCGTAGAGGAGTACGCTCTCGATAATGGTATCTGATTCGTGCAGGCCGAACCCGAACTTGATGGCATCTCCGCGTTTGCTGGTCACCCTGGCGGCAGCCGGAAGTTTCCGTACGGTAAATTCACGGGATAGTTTCTCCCGCGTGCTCTTTGCCACGTTGGTCATCTGGTCGAAACTGTCCACCCGTTTCTGGTAAAGCCATTTCATGATCTGGCCAGACCGAAACTTCGGCTCCCCGCGCTCGCTGAGCACGTCCTCTACTTGTCCCGGTGTCAGATTCTTCAGATTATGCATGATTGTTTCCGCTGACTTTGATCGGCAAAGTATCGATAATTGTTCGTGTGCGGCGGAAGTGCCCACTGGTGCTCATCGGAGGCGACACTACCATTAGATGCCCCATCCTTTGCGGCACGTGTCCAGAATGGTTTCGATCCGATTATCATACGTGTGATTTGCGAGAATCTTGTCTCTTCCTCGTTTCGCGATTGTTTTCCGTTCGTCTTCGTGTATGAGAAAATAGTCGATCAATTCCTTACAATGAGCGATAGACTCGAACTCAACGATTTCCCGATCGGGGCCTTCGGTTATAAAGACGTTTCCGTTCTCCGCGCGCTTTTCCGTCAGGAGAAACCCACCGCAGGCCTTGGTGTCGAAAACACGCTGGGTAAACGAAGTCCGGATCTGAATCCTGTTGAGGTTCAGGTTAATTCTGGTGGTGGCATAGTATCTGAACAGATTGGTGTAGTAGCAGGCTTCGGTCGAAACCCTTCTCTGATCGATAAATTTTTGCCAGTATGGATCACCGAATACGGTAAACCTCGTTCCGTACGCATGAGCGAGAGCAACGACAGCATCGCGCCGGTACAAATACCCGATCATCCATTGCATGCCGAACAGAAATTTTTCCGGCTCAACACGCAACCCCTTTTTCCACTGGTGCTCGTGATTGCGAAGAAACTCCCAGAGATCGATTCGGGGATTCTGATCGTACCGATGCTTGCACTCCTGAAAGAAGGAAACACGCTCCTGTATGGCGTTACCGATACTCTCATTGACGACACTGTCCATGAATTGAAGGCTCGAGCTTCCGACAAACGCAATGTCCCGCTCGAATTCGGCGGCTTCCAGATGGGGGAAGTAGTGCGGATCCGTGGCTAACGGCAGGTAGTGAGCACTGAATCCTTGGTTGCGGAGCGAAGCAACAAACGTTGGTTCGGTGACAAAGTCGACCCGGCTGGCTGAAGGGTGAACCCGGGCGCCGTAAAAGATCGTTTCATAGAAGGGATCGTCGGTGTACCAATTGGCAAGATACGATCCGGCTTCGGTCAGCAGCTTTGCAAGGTGCCCGCCGAAATCATATCCGGCATTGTTAATGGATATGACCAGGGCAGGGAGGTACGGTTTGAGCTGTTGGAAAACACTGTCTACCGACTCACCAGCTATCTTCTCGGGTGTGGTGATCACGGTTACCGACATCCCGCGCAGGCGCGACAGCGCATTGGGGATTTCTTCAGCAAGGAAGGTTTTTGATTTCAGGAAGAGTATGTTCATTGAAGAAATATAAACAAAAAAGGCAGATAACCGATTCGATTATCTGCCTTAGTAGCTATTGAAGCCAGTTCACTTGAGCACGTGCCCTGCGCGGAGCGGGGATGCTCTGTGAACTTATGGGAAACATAATGCGGCGGAGACGACTTGAACGTCCACGACCTTTCGGCCACTACCCCCTCAAAGTAGCGTGTCTACCTGTTCCACCACCGCCGCGTTGTCAATGATCACCAAGACCTCTAAAGATAGATTATGCCGCACAAGAAGTAAACAGATTCATACCCTTTCAGGGCAGAAAATGCCAACTGGTTACTCTTGTGGCTGCTCCTGTCCTCCCTCGGGAGGAACCGGTACCTGTGTTTCGCCGCCTTCTGCTGCTCCATCGCCCCCTTGCTGTCCTTCGGCAGGTGGAAGCACCGGAAGCTCGCCTTCCTGAGCTTCTCCTTCAAGAATTGAAGAAGGAGAGTAGCTTTCCTGTGTTTCTGCACGTTGTTTCAGAAGCGACTCGCCCCGGCCAGTCAGTGCACCCGATCCCACCATCACCGAGAGCAGGATACAGAGAACCATAAAGGCCGATGCAAAGATGGTCGTGCCTCGCGTTAGGATATTGGCCGTATCCTGCGTCCCGAGCATAGAGCCGGCACTCGCAAGACCCCCGCCAATTGCCCCCGATATCCCGCCACCCTTGTCTGACTGAATCAGGACCAGAAATACCAGAGCAATGCAGACAAGCACATAAAGCACTATTAAAAAACCAAACAGCAAACCCATCATAGAGGTCTATCCTTTCTCTCTTGTCTCTCTTAGCTGGGGACCACAATTCCGGCGAAATCATCGGGCTTGAGCGCCGCGCCACCGATCAATCCACCATCGACATCGCTTTGGCTCTGAAGCTCCTTGGCATTGCCCGGCTTCATGCTCCCACCATATTGAATACGGATTGCCTGAGCCGTCTCAGCATCGTAAATCTCAGTCAGGACTTTTCGGATGAACTGGTGTGCTTCGTTAGCCTGCTCCGGTGAAGCAGTTACGCCCGTTCCGATTGCCCATACAGGCTCGTAAGCGATTGTGCAGGTGATAGCCTGCTCCTTGGTGATGCCTTCGAACGCGCCGCGTGTCTGCGTACCGACAACATCTTCCATTTTTCCGCCATTACGCTCATCGAGCGTTTCCCCGACACAGACGATCGGCAAAAGGCCGGCGGCAAGAGTTGCCTTGACCTTCTTGTTAACCGTTTCGTCGGTTTCGCCGAAGTACTGACGCTGCTCCGAATGACCGATTATAACATACGTTACGCCAACAGCTTTCAGCATAGCACAGCTGACCTTACCGGTGAAAGCGCCTTTCTCTTCCCAGTGCACATCCTGCGCACCGAGTTTTACGTTGGAACCTTTCAGTACGTCTGCCACTGCCGACAAATTAACGTACGGAGGACACACCGCAACATCGACGTCGGTTACATTACCGACTTTTTCCACCACACCCTTGGCCAGTTCGACTGCATCGGGAAGAGTGGTATTCATTTTCCAGTTACCAGCTACAAATGTTTTCCGTGCCATTGTTCAATCCTTTGTGAGCAGATTTTTCAGGGAGGCAGTTCCTGATTCGCCGGTGGTATCCGTTTGTGGATTCGACAAGCTCACTGAAAGTGAGCCGACGTACCACAACACATGCCGGGCAAAGAGAACTGCCGGACCGCTTTTGGGTTACTTATCGTTCAATGCCTTGATGCCGGGAAGCTCTTTGCCTTCGACCAGCTCAAGCGAAGCTCCACCGCCGGTGGAAATATGCGACATTTTATCTGCAATGCCTGCTTTTTTGACAGCAGAAACCGAGTCGCCACCGCCGATCACCGTGGTTGCCCCTTCGAGGTTTCCAAGCATGGTGGCAATTGCATTCGTGCCCTTGGCAAATTTATCGAACTCAAACACGCCCATCGGGCCATTCCAGAAGATCGTCTTAGCACTTTTCAGCGCGCCTTTGAATTTCTCGATGGTCAGCGGGCCGATATCCATGCCCATCCAATCATCTTCGATGGCGCCACGCGCTACCTGCTTCGATTCGGCATCGGGAGAAAATTCCTTTGTCACAATGTGGTCGATCGGCAGATAGATATAGATACGTGACTCATACGCCTTCTGAAGAATATCACGGGCAGTATCGAGCATCTCTTCTTCGACCAGAGAGTTGCCAATATCCAATCCTTTTGCCTTCAGGAAGGTATAGGCCATTCCACCGCCAACAATCAGACTGTCCACTCGCGAGAGAAGGCTCTCCAGAACGGCTATCTTCGAGCTGACCTTGGCGCCTCCGATAACGGCTACAAATGGTTTCTCGGGGTTTTTGGCGATTTTTTCCTGGAGGAACTCGAGTTCCTTTTCCATGAGGAACCCGGCAACGGCGGTGGGAACCAGCTTTGCCACGGTTTCGGTACTGGCATGTGCACGATGAGCCGTGCCGAAGGCATCGTTAACGTAGACATCGCCGTAGCGTGCCAATGCTTTGGCCAGCGGCTCGCGATCAGCCTCGGTTTTGCCCTTTTCTTCTTTGTGAAAGCGCGTGTTCTCAAGCATCAACACACCGCCCTCGGCAAGCCCATCGACCATCGTTTTGGTCTCATCGCTAATGCAATCCGGAGCAAGACCGACTTCTTTGCCGAGAAGCTTTGAAAGATAGGCCGATACCGGCGCCATCTTGTGCTTACTTTCCAGATAGGCGGCTTCGTCAAACGATTTGCCTTCCTTTTCCGCTTTCTCTTTCGCCTTTTTGGTATCCTTGGAAGGATCACCCAGGTGCGACATCAGCACCAGGCTTTTGGCTCCTTGTTCGAGCACGTATTTGATAGTCGGAAGTGCCGCCTGAATCCTGGTGTCGTCCTGCACGACCCCATCTTGCATCGGCACATTGAAATCGACCCTCATGAGCACACGCTTGCCCTTGAGATCAGCATCACGTACTGTTTTTTTTGAAATACCCATCGTTTTCTCCCTTCGCCAATTTAGTCATCACATGGTGCCTGGAACTGTCTGGATGCAAAGACCTGGCCTGGGCCGGGCCTCTACATTTTATAGCTATTTGTACCAGTTCCCGATGGAGCAGATCTGGTGCCGACTCCAGACAAAGCGAGGAACGGAATGCGCCTTCCGTTCCTCCACATTTTGCCTGAAATATCTCGCCGATATGCAATCGGCACCACATTCAGGCGATTCATCGGATCCCGAAAACGGGAAGGCCGATTTATTTCACCGTGTCCATATGAAGGATGAGGTCACAGACCTTGTGCGAGTAACCCATCTCATTGTCGTACCACGATACGACCTTAACGAAGTTATCACTGAGCTGGATACCTGCGCCGGCATCGAAAATCGATGTGCGGCTGTCGCCAAGGAAGTCGGTCGAAACAACCGGCTCATCGGTGTATCCAAGGATGCCCTTCAGATCGCCTTCAGAGGCTTTCTTCATGGCTGCACAGATTTCATCGTACTTGGCAGGCTTGTCAAGGCGGCAGGTGAGGTCGACAACCGATACGTCGGGAGTCGGGATACGGAAGGCCATACCGGTGAGCTTACCATTGAGCTCAGGGATGACTTTTCCGACTGCCTTGGCAGCACCAGTGGATGAAGGAATGATATTCTGGCCGGCGCCACGTCCACCGCGCCAATCTTTCGTCGAAGGACCGTCGACTGTTTTCTGAGTGGCAGTCACCGCGTGAACAGTGGTCATAAGACCTTCGGCGATACCCCAGTTGTCGTTGATGACCTTTGAGATCGGAGCCAGGCAGTTAGTTGTACACGAAGCGTTCGAAACGAACTGCATGTCTGCTTTGTACTCTTTGTGGTTCACACCCATGACAAACATCGGAGTGTCGTCTTTGGAAGGAGCAGACATCACCACGCGTTTTGCACCGGCGGCGATATGACCCTGAGACTTTTCTTTGGTGAGGAAAAGGCCAGTGGACTCGACCACGTACTCGGCACCGATATCACCCCACTTGAGAGCTGCAGGATCTTTTTCCGAAGTCGTGCGGATTTTCTTGCCATTAACCACGATACCGCCGTCTTTTGCCTCTACCGTACCTTTGAAACGACCATGAGTCGAATCGTAGTTGAGCATGTAGGCAAGATACTCAGCATCGAAAAGGTCGTTAATTCCGACAATTTCGATCTCGGGTTTTTCCATAGCAGCACGAAAAACGAGTCGACCAATTCGTCCAAATCCGTTGATTCCTACTTTGATGGCCATAAGACTCCTCCAATTATGTATGGTGATAAGGGGAACATCGCGTGTTCGAGAAACGGATAAAAATAGAATGAGGGCGGGGAGGAGTCAAACCTTGGCGCATTCTTCTCCAAAAAATACAGAAGCATGATTCATCCGAATTGATGCCATTCTCAGCAGTGTTCGGACGGCACAAGCCGTGGGTGGGCGCGGTAACCGTTCCAGGTAGCGTCAAAACTGTGCGGCGCCGCACCTTTCCGGCATCGTGGAGAATCGTTTCCAGCAGTGCCCCTGAGTCCACCGAAAAACCTATATTCCTGTTTCTCTGGCATCGCTCTCTAAGGAATACCGAAATGA
>JBEPYC010000171.1:0-8562 GCA_041641555.1 Chitinivibrionales bacterium
CCGCACCAGCCGCTGCCCGTTTCCACGATAACTAATCGTGTAAAGGTTGCGGGAGACCTTGGCGAGATTTGTCCATTCGACCTCGCTTCCGAGACCGTTGATGAGGAGTGCCATCTGATC
Organism: Chitinivibrionales bacterium; assembly: GCA_041641555.1. Classification (GTDB taxonomy): domain Bacteria; phylum Fibrobacterota; class Chitinivibrionia; order Chitinivibrionales; family WJKA01; genus JBEPYC01. The sequence continues at coordinate 121 of JBEPYC010000171.1, forward strand.
GAACGCGCCGGCACCTTTGGAGAAAAAGGCATGGTGTGTGTAGCGTAGTACCGGATTGCCCAAAAACAGATCGATAGCGGCACGAGCAGTGTCTTGGGCGTTTGGCTCATAGTGTGCAGGAAACCTTTTCACACTCGCGAAATTGCCGTAGTCAACGGTCACTGCCCTCAATGCATCTGCAGTGGGCCTCTCACCCGACACCTCCTCATCGACCGGAACACTTCGGGAATTGAATGTCGCACGAAATCCGGTTTTTTTCAGGAGTCGAAGCGAATGGCTCGGACCAATTCCGTGCGGGAAAACCATAACCGGATCCCATGGAACACCCGAAAGCTCTTCGAAATGCTCCATACGTCGCTGAGCCTGCACCAGCTTGTATTCGGTCTCCAGAGGACCGGGATCCTCACCTTTACCGAACTCACGGTGATAATGGTCATTTCCGTGAACTGCCAGTGAATACCGGGAAGGAAACCCGCGAAACAGTGCCACAACTCCCATTTCGAACCGATCGAAATTCCATGGCACGAATGCGATTGTCGTGTGAAAATCGGCCTGTTCCATGTGCTCGGCCAATTCGTAATAATCGATAAATCCATATGGCTGCAACAGCATCGGATCATCAATGGTCAAGTTGGCAAAATTTCCTGCAGCATGTGCTCCTGCTTTGCCTGCCTCTTTCTTGATAAACATTACATAAGGTAGAAGAGGAACAAAATTTGAATGTGTGTAGGTGTTCAGAATGCGAGTACTCCCGGAGGCGGTAACGCGGGAGGAGACATACACGCGCTCCGCAGCCCCATCGGTAGAAGCGAGCCGGCCGAAAACCGAAGACGAAGTCCCCTCGTTCCACAACAATGACTGCAGATTCGAGGCAGAAACTTCGGTTTGCGCCTCCCATCCCCACCACGGAATCCGTATGCCGGCAAGTTCTCGAGCAAACGAGGTATCGGAGGTAACCCGGACCATACCGTTCGATTGAGACCGCGACGGTGCTGCCCTTAGAGAGGGTATCAGGCCTTCTTGTAACTCGTCCCACTGCTGAATCTCGGCGATAAGCACCGCTTCAGGACCGCCAAGATCTGTATCGATGAGCAGTTTCACCGCGCTTGAATCCTCAAGGACTCCCGCATCGATTACGACCGCGGAACGCGAAACCCCTTCGTTTTGGAGATATCTCTGGATCTCCTCGAGCGGTACCGACTGAAATGGCAGCCCATAGAAATCAGCCACGATCCGGGCACGCTTTTCCGAAACTGAGACGTCCTTCCCACTACCAATGTGCAAAACACTCTGCACCGGTGCTGCGCTCAGACTTACCCACCCATGCAAAACCGCCATGCCTATGAGCACCAGCTGGCGCATACCTGGTTTTGATAACATCCTGCCATTTCGGTGATATGTTCTTTTCTGCACTCTCATCGTAATTCTCCTCCTCACTCGGCCCGACCGAGTGGCACCGCTATAAGCAAGGGGAATCTGAGAATTCCCCCTTGTTTTCCCACCCGCACTGAACTGGTCTCAAGTTCAGTTGTATTGTGTAATGCGAGCATCATGCCAAATCCGGATGGTGCCGCGCGTCCTACCCCACTGGAACCGCTGATCGCTGGTTCACGAATTCTCCGATCACTTCCGCAACACGTAATTGCTGCCCATCGGAAATACCGGGAAACATTGGCAGTGACAGGATTTCTCGCGCAGCCGCTTCGGACACCGGGTAGTCGCCCTCGTGTTTCCCCAGATGCGCGTAAGCCGGCTGGAGGTGCACCGGGATCGGATAATGAAGCCCACACTGGACATCCTCATTATTGAGAAACTGCCGCAACGCATCACGTTTCTTGAGCCGCACGACATAGAGATGATACACCGGCAGGGTGCGGTCGGGTTCTATGGGAAGCTGAATATGATCGAGGTTCTCCAGCAGAGTTCCATACAACTTTGCGTGCACGCGACGCTGTTCATTCCATATAGTAAGGTAGGGCAACTTCACCGAAAGAATCCCCGCCTGCAGAGCGTCCAATCTCCCGTTATACCCGACAAGCTCATGAACATACTTACGAGGCTGACCATGATCACTGAGTAATCGCACTCGCCGGGCGACCTCGTCATCGTTGGTCGTTACTGCACCGCCTTCACCGAAACACCCCAGGTTTTTGCCTGGATAAAAGCTGAACGCCGCAGCATCGCCCAATGCTCCTGCCTGTACCCAGCGGCCCAATCGAAGAGAAAAGTACTGAGCACCATGTGCCTGACAGGCATCTTCCACCACTCGAAGGCCATGCTGCTGCGCTACTTCCATGATATCATCCATCGGAGCCGGACAACCGTAAAGGTGCACCGGTACAATAGCTGCAACCCTGAGACCTGTCGCTTTATGCCGTGTTACCTTTTCATTTTCGTCGTAGAAGCACTTTTGTGTCAAGTACTTCTGAAGCTCCGATACCGAGATCAGATAGGTGTTCGGGTCGATATCCACGAAATCGACTTCCGCGCCGGTCTGGGTAATTGCCTCTGCGGTTGCAATGAAGGTGTTGGGGACCGTAATGGCGATATCTCCGGCACCCACTCCCAGTGCCGAAAGTGCGAAACGAAGGGCATCCGTGCCGCTGGAAACCCCCAGCGCGAATTTAGTCCCTACTGCGTTTGCAAATGCCGCCTCGAATTTTTCCAGCATTGGGCCGCCCACAAATTTTCCCGACTCAGCTGCCGTTTCGAATACCTCAGTGAACCGGTCCTGTAGTTTTGAATGCATTGGACCAAAATTGAGAAATGGTACCGTCTCACTTGCCATGATCGACCCTCCTGATTACTCGCGCCGGATTCCCGGCGACAATGGTGTATGCCGGAACGTCCTTGACTACCGTACTGCCCGCTCCTACCAGCGAAAACTCTCCAATTGTCACACCAGGCAGTATGGTGACGTTACTCCCTATCGATGCACCGTCCTTGACCACAGTGGGAAGAAGCTCCCATTGCTCGTCTCCCCTCACGCTGCCGTCTTCGTTGATTGCCCGGGGAAAGAGATCATTGGTGAACATGACTCCATGCCCAACAAATACGCCCTCTCCCAGAACGACTCCTTCACACAGGAAACTGTGACTTTCGATCTTGCATCGCGCCCCGACCGACACGCCCTTCTGGATTTCCACAAAAGGACCAACCATTACATGGTCGCCGATCCGACAGCCATACATATTGACAAATTTCGCTACTCTGACATGCCGTCCAATCAAAACGTCTTCTGATATCGCCTGGTACTGGCGCTCTTCCGTTATCGTTCGCTCCATGTTACCTCCCGGCTATTTCACGTCTACTGCTCCACCACCAATTTTGAGCGATTCGTCACACGCATTGAGTAACCGTACGACATAGAGCCCGTTCAGGCCATCGTTAATCGGCCGCGTGTTGTTTTCGATACACTTGATGCAGTAGCGGCATTCGTATCGCAATGCTTCAGTCTGTTCGATTCTCGGGGCCCACATGTCCCCGGCACGGTAACTGACCAACAGATCATACATTCCTTCGCGCTGTTTAACCTCTACGCCCTTGTCGTAAATGCGTATCTTCTCATCGGCCATCATGTCATCCCAGAGAAGCATTCGTTTCTCGCCCCCAACCAGCGTATTGCGCACCTTAACCGGAGAAAGCCAGTTGACATTGAAGTGGGCAATGAAGCTGTTGGAGAAATGCACATGAATATACGCAACATCTTCGCGCGTGCCTACGTGACTCACCCCCGAAGCCGAAACCGACAACGGCTTTTCGTCGATGAGATAACTGAGAATCGAAAAATCATGGGGAGCCAGATCCCAGATAACATTTATATCATGCTGGAAGATACCGAGGTTTATCCGGGTGGAATCGTAGTAATAGATGTCTCCCAGCAGCCGCTCTTCGATCACCTCTTTCATCTTCCGAACCGCTCCGGTGAACATAAACGTGTGATCGACCATGAGCGTCAGGCCTTTCTGCTCGGCCAGCTCAACCAGCTCTTCGGATTCTTCGACGGTCGCAGTCATTGGTTTTTCGACGAACACATGTTTCCCATTGAGAAGGGCTTGTTTGGCCAGGGAAAAGTGTGTCGATACCGGTGTGACAATCGCCACCAGATCGATGTCCGGTGAGGTGATGACTTCATCGGAATCAGTATTGATGTTCATGTGCGGCCATTGTGCTTTGATCTTCTTGTGCATTTCAGTGCTTCGATCACAAACGACCTCCACAGTGGCGCCTTCGACAAGACTGAAATTCCGCACGATATTTGGTCCCCAGTATCCGTATCCGATCACTCCTACGCGAATCATGTAGTTGCCTCCCCGTCTTGGATCCTCCCCTTTTCGGAGAGTCTATTTACAGTGAATCTTTCACGTCCTCGGCGCCGATGGGATCCTGTGCCAGCGATCTCTCCGGCGGTTGCTGATACTGACTGCAATAAACGCGCCAAGCACAGCCTGGGCCCCTGCCCGGAATGTCGCGGTGTACAGAACCCATTGACACATAACAACAGAGAACCAGCACCCTTCCCGGGCATTGCACAAAAAAAACGGGGCCATGGTCAAGCCATGGCCCCGATCAGAGGAACAATACAAATGTATAGTAAGATCTATTTTGTCAACCCCAACGTCATCCGGCGGGTGAATACTTTGTTCTTCCCTCGTACGCGAAGTATGTACACCCCGGTCGGGAAGCCACCCCGTATCCGACCGGCGTCGATCGCAAACGAATGGGATCCGGCCGCAACCTTGCGGTTCACGATCGTACTGCGGCACCGTCCCTGTACATCGAGCAGATCGATTTTCAGGTCCGTGGAAACCGGTGTGGTGTAAGCGACAACACACGTCCCGCCGGAAGAAACCGAGTTCACTGTAATCGATTCGGATGCAGATCCATACAGGTTGCGGCCGATGACTGAAGTCGCTGCGGTGTTTTCGGCGCGATTGATTATAATCTTGTCGAGGCTGGTCTCCGTTTCTCTTCCACGGATACGGAGCGTGTGCTCACCCGGCTCGAGGTAGGTAAGGATCGTATCGAACTCGGGACGGTCAAATGTGCCCGTTCCCCGCGCACCAATGGGTGCCCATGACCACCGTGTGGTGTCGGCGGTAACATCCCAGATGTCTTCCTCTTCGCCATTGAGGCTGACGTAAAAGGAGTTATGTCCATCCCCTCTGACTGCGACCCGGGCAAGAAACTCATACGGTGCGTACGTGTCGACGGTAAAATGGTAGACGGCTTCTCCCTGGTCCCGTTCACCTGTCTGCACATAGGCTCCGCCGGAAGCATACCCATCTTCGACAATCGCCATCGGAAAAGACATCGAGCCGGTTTCGGCCTCTAAGGTTATACCCTCGGGTGTGACATACGAGAGGCAACTGTCCGAGAGCAATTGCATACTCGGAGCGGCAGCCGAAACCCCACCAGCACAGAGCTGATAGGTATTCGAAGGAGTGTGCTGTGAAGTAAATAACTCCACGGCTGACTCATCGATGTAGACGCCAAGGACTTCAACACCCTGGCTTATGCGGTACCGAAGCATGTCCAACGCAGTGGCAGTATCCACCGGCCGATTGAAGATCAGCTGCAGGCTGTTGTTTCCAAGCACAGAGATTCCATCGAGAAACAGCGGAGGATCGGGAATGACCTGAAAATGAAAGAGGCGGCTCGCCACAGCACCTTCGCTGTCTTCGGCCTGTATACGGCAGGACCGTACGCCTTCAGAGGTCGCCAGCCCCGCAATTGAACCATCTGATGCGAGCTGAAGCCCCTCGGGCAGAGCCCCTTCGGCAACGGTCCACTTTACGTCACCCGATGCACTCAGACACTCCAGAGCGTGGGAAAACTCCGAACCGGACAGGACATGGAGAGTGTCTGTTCCCGCAATTCGGAATCCGCCAACCCATTCGAATGCACCGATGTCCCATCGGCCATCGCTGCCCCGTTCCGCTCCACCAAAGTCCAGATTATACGGCGCCACCAGGGCTTGCCCCGCGTCGATTGCCGGGCATCCCGCACGCAGACGAAAATCCCCATTCGCACAATCGACAAAAATGTCGTCCGTCTCACTTATCAGGTTCGATGCATGCGATACATCACCCCACATGATCACGGGACAGTTGTAGAACAGGTTGTTGTGGGCAGTACCCTCGTCGGCCGGGTTTTTGAAACCCATCGCGATATGCACATTGTAGAAGGTGTTGTTATGGACATGCATCTCTTTGTGCACATAATCTTTCTTAGTCGCAAAACCATAGCCGCTATTATAGAAAAGATTACTATATACATACCAGTGACTCTGATCCGACCGCGCAAAGACACCTTCGGCCGCGGCGTTCCACATGCGGTTGTACCGGTAGGTGACATAGGTCGAGCCATCGGAATACAGACCGTTCTCGTGGATATGCGCGGTGTTTGAGAGATTGTAGATATCGCAATACTGGACTACAACATCATTGCACCGAAGCAAATAGATGCCGTTTGGGAAATCGTAAATGCGGCAGTGTTCGATAAGTATGTTGTCGGAGACCCCTTTGCTTGGCGTCAAATCGATACCTCTTCCGTCAGCGGCGGTCGGATACCCCGGGCCCTGAATCTCGAGGTTCCGAATCACGATATGGTTGGACTCCCCGATAAACTCAATGCCCTTGTCCTGACGACCGTATCCGTTCCGCTTGATTTTGATTCCATCCCGAACAGCTCCATCGATAACGACGTGGTCGGTTTCTAAGGAAATGGAACGGTCATGTATGCGCACCTGACTGTCGAATGCGCGGGTCCATCCGTTATCGCTTCCGTGAACCTCCTGTGTAGCTCGGCGGATAACGACGGGACTGCCCTCAATACCACCATGCTCCAGTGAGAGACCTTCGGAGTATTCGCCTCCGGCGATAAAGAGCGTGTCACCGGCACCAACGCCACTGCTGCCCCACGGAACAGCACCTAAACCTGAATACGCGTTTTCCCAGTCCATACCAGTACCGGCCCCATAGGAGGCTGTTCCGGGGCGTACGTGATAGTTAGCTGCATGCGCCGATACCACGACACACAGAGCTATGCTGCCACAAACCAGACGTGCAAGACGTTTTCGGGCCACTGCGTGCACGGGCAACCATCCGAGCAAAACATTCATACTACTCTCCCAAGGATAATCAAGACTGTAAGCTCACCTATTAAAGCGCTTAAACTTCGTGCTGCTTAAGCACCATCACTTTGCGCAATTGCAAGCGCTGCCATGAGGCATTCAGAGCTGCAACTGACTCCAACTCATTCTACAATTCGTGGGGATACCATGTCAGCGCGGACCCTCGAGTCCCTGCCTGCATGCTCACCTTCAATATAAACTCCATCCCACCCTTTTTTTCAAGAGTCGGCAAGCTGTTTTCCTTTTTTTATCTCGAGCTTTCCAGGGTATGCCTCCCCTTTCGAGAAATTGACCTTGCACTTCCTGGAAAGGTGAACCGGAGACACTATTTGACAAAAACGTATAGCGCTGAGCACGGGTACTGTCCGTTGTTCCATGGCAAGGCATTTGCTCTTACTGAGAAACAACTCGGGACCAGTTACTCGAGCGTATCACCGGAACGCTGAAGCAACGAGGGCAAAGGCGGGTTGACCGGTAAGGAGGGATTAAGAAAATGGCAAAAGTAGGTTTAGGACTGCCTGTATACAACGGGCAGAGATATATCGCCGAAGCACTCGCTTCGATTCAGAGCCAGACATTCGACGACTGGGAACTCGTCATTTGCGATAACGCTTCTACCGACAATACCGAAAGCATCTGTCGCGAAGCCGCGAGGCACGATTCCCGCATCCGATATCATCGAAATCGGAAGAATCTTGGGGCGGGTCCCAATTTCAACCTCGCCTTTCAGCTTTCCGATGGGCTTTACTTTAAGTGGGTGGCACACGATGACCTTTGCGCTCCTGATTTTCTGTCAAAAACAGTGGCGGTTCTGGACGAGCGACCGGATGTGGTTCTCAGCAGCACACGAATTATGTGTATCGACCAGGAAGGCCATCGCGGAGGAGAACGCATGGAGCAGCTGGAGGAAACAGAATCACCGTTTCCATCGGTCAGGTTCAGACGCCTGGCTTCGCTTTCTCACGGCTGCTTCGATGTGTTAGGGCTGATCAGACGTGATGTTCTCAAGCGAACACCGCTTATTTCAAGCTTTATCGGCTCGGACCGCTCCCTTCTGGCTGAGTTGGGTCTGTATGGCCGATTCGCTCGGATTCCGGAAGTCCTTTTCTTTTCCCGGGAACACAGCGGACGCTCGATACGGGCCTACCGGTTTCGGGACCGGAATCAGTGGTGGGATGCAAAGCTGCGGGGCAAGCACCCCCTGCCGTGGAACCGATTGCTGCTGGAGTACGTTCGGATAATTGCACGTGCACCGATAACCTCTGATGAACGTGTGCGCTGTTTTCTTACACTGCCGCCCTGGATAA
>JBEPYC010000172.1:0-8539 GCA_041641555.1 Chitinivibrionales bacterium
GATTCTGCCGAGGGCGATGAAAAACCAATTTCTCTGGGAGATTCTCCTCCAGTGGGTACGAAAAACAACTTTCGATCTTCTACTCCAATGTAGAGACCTTCGGGGAGTGATTTGAGACATGTTATCCGGAGGTCACGAGAAGCACCAGGAACGGTAACCGGTTCCACAAGGTCTTGGCCAACTGCACGAAACAGCCCTTTTCCATCTACCGAAAAGAAGACGGTGTCATTTCCATGCGATTCTACCGCAAGCACTCTTCCCTGATGCCGGGGATCATCGGGAACCAAAGGGTTGAACGTAGTATCGGCACCCTCGAATATTCCAATACCGCTCCAGGTTCCCACCCAGGGCGTTTCACCCGAAAAGGTAATGTCTGAAACGACTTCATCGGGCAACCCGTGATCAAGTCCAAGCCTGGTCCATTCAGCGGTTTCGTTATCGAAAACGCGCACTCCTTCGGCCGTGGCAAACCAGAGCACATATGGGTTATTCGGATGAGCGCTAATTCGGTAGACACGACTGATATCTAACAGCCGCACGCATTTCTGTGGATCGAACTCCGGTTGCGGCGGGGTAAGCGTTGTCTGGGTCTGCCGGTAGAGAAAAAAGACTACCAACAACACGGCAGACATTATGCCGACAGTCAGAATCAAATAGATTCTGCCGGTTTTGTGCCGGCCTTTCAGTTTTGAAGCGGAAAGATTCATGGATTATTGGGCGAGGCCACATTCGTCTCACCAATCGATGGTCTTAGATAATGCCGGCGAGTTTATCCGACGGGAGGTGGCACCAGGGAAAACCCATCGATTCCCAGGTATTTGGCCTGATCGATTACTTGCATGACCTTACCGTGATAGGTTTTCATTTCACCTTGTATCATGATCACTTCGGTTTTGTAGCCTTCCTCCACAAGCGCTTCCATTCGTTTTCTGAGACGTTTATATCCGTTCTCACGTTCTTTCGGCCAATTGTCGCGATTATCGGAATGAGCGAGTGGAATTTCTTTTCCATTGACTTTAAGAATGCCGTCCCGGTGGATATAATGTCCCTGATCTATCCAGTCAGACTGAACATAGACAACAATATTTTTCGGTTTCTTGGTTTCATTATTCCGCTTGGAGCTTCCCCCGGCGGGGAACTTGATTGCGACGCCATACACAGCCGCAATTGCCATAACGACCATGAAAAAGATAATCAGCTGGAAAACGATATCGATCATCGGTGTAATATCGACTTCCTGAGCATCAGATATGCGAGGTTTTATTGCCATTTACTCATCACCTCCAGAGCTTTCCGAGGCAGCTTTCACCTCTTTACTGGATTCGGGATTAGTGACGAACGCGAATTCCCGGATATCGGCAGTTGTGTCTTTCGCCATATTAACCACTTGAAGGATTCGGCCATAGAATGCCTTCTCATCGGCTTTAATCATCAGCTTAATCCGCTTTTCAAGCTCATCGATTTCCTGCGATGACATTACAGGGTTGCCCGTTTCCTTGCGCCTGATATTTTCATTTGCAACCAGCTTTTCGACCACTTCTTTTTTCTTCTCTCGCAGTGCCATCGGGATTTCATCCAGCCGCAAATAAGGGCTGACTTCGTTTCCGCATGTTGCACAGGAAAAAGCCGGAGGGCGCGTCTTCGCGCCGTATGCCTCGGCCATCTTCTCCTGCAAATCTACCAGCGGATTTCCCTCTGGATCGATGAGCCTGTTTGGTATATACATTCCCCGGTCATCCAGAAGTGGTGTATTACATTGATCGCAATGCGATGGAGTCTTTGATTTATCGGAGAAGGCAACCAGCCCCGTCGAGTCTGCAACGATGGCTCCCCCCTGCTGTACTTTCGCAGGCAATACATATATCTGAAGCAGGGCAGTATCCTGCTCCACGGCATTGAAAATGGGCGGAAGCTTGATAATATTATCCAGGGAAGGCTCCATCTGCATGGATACGATGAAATAAATCAGTATCAGAAATACCACATCTATCATCGGGGACAAATTGAGCTTGAGTTCCTCTTTTTTCGATTCGCGCGGCATCGTTTATCCCTGCTGTGGCTGTTCCGCTTTCGACCCAAGAAGCAAGTTGTCAACCAGATGCACCGCAGCTTCTTCGATAAGCATTACATAGTTTTCGACCGACGACTTGATCCAATTGTAGAAAACGAGAATGGGAATGGCGATAATCAATCCGGTAGCAGTCGTGATGAGAGCTTCCGAAATTCCGCCCGCAAGCTCATTGGGTTTTGCACCACCGGCAGAGCTGGCCATAACCGTGAACGACCGGATCATACCGGAGACGGTTCCGAGAAGCCCCATGAGCGGTGCGATCATTGCAACGACTGAAATGACCACCAAGTGTGATTCCAGTTGCGGCAGCTCAATCCGAGAACGCTCCTCGATGGCGTTCGTAAGCCATTGCTTAAGCTCGATGACCGACATGTTCATGTCCTTGGCCTGCTGCCACTTGTTCATTCCCTCCATCATGATATCCGCGCACACGCCGCCCTTTTTCTGGCATAATGCAGTCATGTCGGCGACAACCTTCTCCTTATCACCATTGTGCTCTTTCATTGATTTCTCGAACGCTTCGAGAAACGTATCGGGACGCAGCTTTCGTTTTTGAAGGAAAAGAACTATTGCGCGCTCGATCACGAACATTAATGCCAACACCGCCGATCCAATCAGCGGCCACATTGCCCATCCACCTTTTCTCACCTGCTCAATCAAATTGAGATTCATTCTTCATCTCCTTTGGGAACTCTTTTTGTTGTATGGGCCATTCGTGCGACACTACTGCAGCGCAGTAGTATGAACTAATGTAAAGTCTTTATGTTTTCCTGTTGCTTGCGAGCAAACTCTTTCACATCGGCAGGGCATCCGCTTCTCAACAGCTCTGAATAAATCTTCATGGCCCGTCGCCAGTTCCCCACCTGATCTTCGCAGAAGGCCAGTGATTTTTTGACGCTACACAAATCCTGAAAATCAGGATGTTTGTCCACAATTCTCTGAAACTTCCCCCGCGCGTTCTTGAACTGCTGTTTACTCCAATAGGCATTGCCCTGCATGAACAACGCGCTCGGACGATACTGTCCTTTCGGGTAGTTCTTGAGGTACTCCTCATAGCTACTCAGGGCGGCGTTGTACCTCTTCTGAAAGAACAGACAATCACCCTTCTGGAAATATGCAATTTCGGTAAGCTGCTCAGAGCGGTCCAGTTCGATAATTTCCAGAAATTTCTTGTAGGCCGAAGAATACTTCTTCTGAGCCATCAGCGCCGATGCCTCGAAATACACTGCATTGATAGTAAACTGGTCGTCAGGATAGTTTTCCTGCATAACCTTGGCAACCTCGATTGCCTTACCATAGTTCTTGTCTTTCAGAAGTACATCGACCCACTTGACGATCGTTCCAGTAAGCAGAGTCGTGTCTTTGCCCCGGTAAAAGGAATACACACGTTCGAACTCGGTTGCGGCATTTGCGTGCTTGCCGACCATTTTGTAGACATCACCTATACCCACGATAGCAAGCGCACTGTCTTCGGGGCTCTCGGCCTGTTCGACTATTCTACGATAGTTTTCGATGGCTCTTTCGGGATCTGTTTTCGCGATAATCTTCGCAATCTCAGCCTGTGCAGCCCGATAGAGTGAGGCATCTTCCTTTTTAACCTTTGCATACACCTCTTGAGCAGCATCGTCTTTTCCCTCACTACTCAGGATTGATGCCAATCGATAGGCGGCAAACGAGAATACCGGATCGTACTCATAATCCTCGACTACTCTGCGGAATGCATCCGTTGCCTTATCCGCATTGTCCAGCTCTCCGTAGTAGATCTCTCCGATCCGAAGGAAAATATTAGCGGCCGATGGAATTGAATCCACTGGAGTATCCCGAAGAAAACCTTCAAGGAACGTGACTCCTTCGCGTGGATTTCCCAGAGCAACGAGCTGTTCCGCTTTACTGAGCATCGCCTTGTCCAAGACGTCTGCGTCAGGGAATTTCGTGATCACCAGCTCCATTTTGTCCAAAGCCTGCTTGTATTTCTGCTCTTTCTCCAAGACTATGCCCGAGCGATAATGAGCGCGAGCAGTGAGCCTGTGCTCAGGATTTTCCGCGGCAAATGCCTCGAATCCTTCACGGGCCTTTTCGTATTGACCTGCACTGAACTGGACATCATGAAGCTGAATGCGTAATTGCAACCGAAGCTCAGGTGAGACACGGCGATTTTCCAGTAATTCACCCAGAAGTGACGCGGCTCTTGCAAATTCTCCCCGAGCCCGACGAACAAAGGACATTCCAACTTTTGCGTTAATCCTTTTCGTCTCGTCCTCGGTTAATTCAAGCACCCGACCATAGAGAGTCAGAGATGAATCGTAGTCATCTTTTTTCTCGAAATAGATCTTGGCCATATCGTAGATAATCGAAGCCTTTTCTTCATTCTCCACGGCATCGGCCAACAGAGTTCGCCAGTAATCAAGCTCCTCTTCCGGATTATCTGCATCGATTCCGATAATCTTGATCGATGCAACAACGATATCTCGACTCTGTATATCGCGTATAGCTTTCTTAGCCGCGTCTTCCTGCCCCATTTTCATGTGGCAATCAGCCAGCTGGTAACTTGCCTGGTCAGCCGTCCGCCCTCCTTCGGGGGTATTCTGGAAACGCTCGACCACTTTCTGAAACTGCTTAACAGCTTCTTTGTAGTCAGCCTCCCGCCGGCCGGCATCCTTACTTTCAGCTATTTTGACCCATACCATCCCGACCTGAAACATCAGCTTGGGAGCCAGAGCATCATCCGGTTGATAAGTATAGCCATCGCGATAGAATTTCAGTGCCTGCTTATAGTCCGCCCTATCGAAGTAGTACGTGCCGACCTTATGGGCTGAGGCCGCGTAGAAGTCACTTTCTTTGTAGTGCTTAACAACAGCCGTAAAAGCCTCGATGGCTCCTGTTGTATCGCCCTCCGCCATGAAGCACTCGCCAAGTAAATACTGCGCATTAGCGGCAACATCGGAGCCCATGAACGTTTTAAGAATCACATCATAGGCCTCGATTGCTCTAACGTACTGCTTTCGTTCGTAGAAGTAGTTCCCGATCTCAAGCTGAATCTTTGCCTTGTCTCTGGCCGCTTTGGCCTGATCGAGCGCCGAGGCAAACGCCTCAGCGGATTCCTCGTCGCGCCCCATCTTGTTGTAGGTATCGCCCAGGGCAATGTAAACTTTCGAGATCAGATCGCTTTGCGGATAAACGTTGATGAATTTGAGGTATTGCTTTTCAGCTTCCGCGTAAGCCTCCATGGCCTCCTTCTCTGCCGAAGCTGACGTGGAGTCATCAGAGAGGATTATGTCCCCATCTCGGACGTACGAATCGGCTATAGACTTCTGCGCATCATCAAGGTTGTCCGATTCAGGGAAAAACTCAGGTAGCAATGCCAACTGCTGTCGTGCCGAATCGGTTTCCCCAAGCGCGATATAGCACTGACCGATCAATTTGACGGCATCTTCAAGATTATTGCCGCCTTCGCCCTGCTCCGCTTCACCCCGTACGTCTTCTTTCGCTTTCTGAGGCGTATAGATTTGCGTTTCTTCTTTAACCCGACGCTTAGCTTTGGATAGTTCATCCAAATTCACATACGTGTTCGGCGTGAATTGGACGAGCTTGTATTTCGGAAATTCCCGGGCGATTCTCCGGTTTTGTTCAATTTTTTGCAGATACTCGATGGCACGGCGAACGTTGCTTGAACCTTTTTCTTCCTGGTCCTGCAAGAGTTGGCTTCGTCCCTGTTCATAAAGCATCTCGCCGATCTGGAGAAACACCTGCTCGGCGTATATCGTACTGGGATAGAGTTCGATCAAGCTGTCGAAAACAGTGATAGCCTCCTCCGTTTCCAGCTGCATGCGGTAGCTTTCCCCTTTGAAAAAATAGGCAGTTTGAACAATATATTCACTTGCCCAGTCTTTGTTCTTTCCCGGGTTCTTTTTCAGAAGTTCGGGATACAACAGGTCAGTGAGGAGGCTTAGCTGAAATCCCCTGAGCTGACGGGCATCGTCATCCGCAAGAGGCACATTGACCTGAAAGCCATCCTGCGTCCGCTTCAGAACTCCACTGGCCAGAAGCTCATCCAAACGAGCTTCGGATTCCGGGTGGGCCGTGAAATTCAGGTCACCAGCATTACGGGCAAAGAACTGGGGATCCAGAACCATCTTATTCAGGGCTGTCACGATTGTCATGCGCAAGCTAAATCCGAGGTCTTCCGGACCGGTCAGCGTACGCATGCTGTCGACAACCTTCGGGTCGATCCGGGAGAGGAGCAGATCCGTCGCCAGATCCTCTTCGTTTTCTTTGATGACCGCGTGCACTGAATCCCAGGAGGTAATATCGCTGAGAAACAGCACGCTCGTGTCATTGCGAAAGCGATGTATCAAGGAGGTAGCGCTATCACGAGCAGCCTCATGACGTTCTTCCTGCAACTGCGTCTGAACAGTCGCAAGTCCTTCGCGCCCCTCTTCGATCACCTCCTGAATATTTACCGCGTGGAACACGTGGGTATTCAAAAGAGGTATGCTGAGGAAGACGGCACCCAGTGCGACACTTATGATTCCAACAATTACTTGCATGTTCCTCTATGTCTCGTTCATTTCTGCAGCACGGCTACTTACCGGATTGAACGGTTACTACCCAGGGGTTTGTGTAATTATCATTATTAATGGGTGCAAACCCTCTGTTCCCATATTGGTCTGCCGTGATAACAGCCATAATGTATTCGCCGCTTGGCCAGCTCGAAGGGTCGATGTTTTCCCATTCGACTTCATATTGAACATGATCGGGCCGTTTAATCTCGTAAGGGAATACATCTGCTCTGAGCTCAAATAGATCTCTAAGCGTCAGGCCGAATATTGCCTTTTCAGTTGTCATCCAGCTGGGTTTTTTGGCAATCACCAGAGAAATCTCGGTGACGTCTGCGAAGGCCAGATCAGCGACACCACCGCTTCCCGTTCCCAGGGCGAAGCAGAAATTCGATGCTATGACGCTTCCATTGGTGAGGTGACACTCATTCCCCTCATTGGTCGGGCGAATAATTGGATTATATAGGTCAAAATAGGAGTATGCCGGTGCGGTCCATCGAGCGAAGCGAGTATTCTTTATTATGTCACTTCCTGCAACCATCACCCGGGTATCATCGAAAAAGCGTCCCTTGAACCTCGCTACTATCGTGAATTCCTTTTTGCCTACTCCCCGCAGGTCATATTTCTCCAGTCTCATAAGATACTGGTACATGGCTTGAGGATTCTCAGATTTTATCACACTTCTCTGACTTTCGAGCTCTGCAGGAATTGTGTCAAATGTGTTGTCATCTCCCCTTACTCTTTCCCAGTGTCTGTACCGGAACGCATTCTCCCCCCAATAGGCACCTGCTATCGTCGTTTCATTCAACTGAGCCGGTGGAGTGGCCAAGTTGATACCCCCATCAGCGTTTGGCATCGTACTGGTTCGCAAGAATTTGCTTAGGTTATCTTTTCCGCCGGCGCTATCCGCATGAAGCATGTAGGTATAGACTTTCTCATCATCGTGACTCGGTCCGATGCCGGTCAGGCGAGCTTTCACAGGAGGAGTCTCAAGCCAGGCCTGCCGGTCACCCTGGGGTTCTTCTTCCAGGCCTGCCTGTATTTCAGAGGTAAGCATCCAATAGTCAAATTCTTCGGCAGTAGTTGTATCAGCAAACACCGAAACAGAAAACCGAACCCATGGTTTGTATATGTTGTAATAGTCCGTCCCCATTTGATCATCCCGCGTTTTGCTCATAGTGGCATCGGTTGCATTGATCTTGTTCCTGAAGTTCAACTGTATCCTCCATGGAGCAATCTCTATCTTGTCTGTAACAGTATCTACCAGCCCGCTTTCGGCATAGTGGAATTCGGCCCAGACGCGTTTTGTACCATTACCTTTCTTGAGTAGCCAAGGCACGGATACAGCCTCCCGTGAGGTCTCGCCGCCATTCGTAAGCGCAATGGTTCTATCAGACTCTCTATTGCGGGAATCGATTGCGTCAAAATCAGGTACGTCCACCCGCTCAACTTCGCCATCGGCCGACTTAGCAAACGTCAATGATTTAGTGAGGAATTTCTGGTCAATCAGATTCGCGATGACAGCTGCAGTCGGCGGGTTTTCATAGTCATCTATTGAAACTTCGATCTTTTCTCCTGTTGGCTTAACCAGATAAGTTTTATAGTTCTGTGTAAACCTTACTGATTCCAACAGCCCCCCAGGATCATTAATCACGAGGTTGCACTTGTCTATCGCCGTAAAGACTTTGCCCTCATTTATGTTGAAGGAGACATCATTGCCAACCTGGAGCGAGTCCATGTTGTGATTATCCAACCTGCCGTAAATCGTGTCCCATACCGGGCGGTCATCTATCTCACCCTGAACTACACGAGCTGCCCGCACCGCATACAGGTAAACATCATTTTCCAACCCAGGGATATCGCTGAACCTTGAGACAGCCTTGTCGACAAATCGACCTGCGTAGGTGGGTGT
>JBEPYC010000173.1:0-8509 GCA_041641555.1 Chitinivibrionales bacterium
CTGGGAGATTTCGGGATATCCGGGAGCTGCCTCGGTCATAGAAAACGGGCCAATGGCCGGCTCCTCCCTTCCTGAGGTTTTCTCGCAGTTCCCAAAAGAACTCGTCGGCGATCTGCAGTGCGAAGAGTTTCCACTTCTCTATAAATTCATCGATGCACAAGACAGACTTTCTGTTCAGGTGCACCCGGACAATGCCCAGGCGCAGATGAATAACTGGGGACGATTCGGAAAAACTGAGTGCTGGTATATCGTTGATGCCCCTGCCGGGACGAAAACAATTGCTGGATTCAAACGAGACGTAACCATCGAAGAAATCCGGGATGCACTTTCGGTGAACAAGCTGGAGGAGCTGCTCAATTTTATCGATATCGCTCCGGGTGACCTCGTACTCATAGGCGCGGGAACCGTTCATGCGAACCTGACCGGAACACTTCTCTATGAAGTCCAGCAGACATCCGACACTACACTTCGGTTCTACGACTGGGCTCGGAACGACCCCAACAGAGCACTTCATATAGAAGAGTCGCTGAAAGTGGTCGATACCAAATATCACGACCGGCACAAGATCCCGCCGGTTGAGATTGAAATGCTTCCCGAAGTCACATCGCGGGTGCGGGTAGCCACCCAGTATTTCACCCTGTGGGAATTCAGCTTTGCTGATTCCGGGGAGTTCGTTCTCCCTACGGTCAAATCGTTCAGGGGCCTGACTGTGCTTGATGGAAATCTGGAGCTCCAGTGTGGCGCCGATTCTGTTTCTGCCTCCCGGGGCAAATCGCTGCTGATTCCGGGAGCGGCCCAGAACGCACGGGTATCTGCTGAAAAAGGTACCAGATTTCTCCTGTCCTGGGTGCCTGATCTGCAAGCGGATATCATTCAGACGCTTCGTGCCCAGGGAATCTCAGACGAACAGATAGAACTGCTCGGTGGTAATCCATCGAGGAATGATCTGATTCCCTTCCTCCGCAAATAAGAAAACGGCCCGTCCCCCACAGGGAACGGGCCGACTTCAAAGCATCTACACCCTGGTTCGATTCAGACGAGCATATCGATCGCATTGCCGAGATTGGGATCTTTAGCGCCCTGGCTTACCGCCATTTCAACACCGACTTTGACCAGTTTTTCGGCCATTTCGGTCGACTGTGTAACGGCGGCAGTCATTGCCTGGTTCACGGCTTGTACCGATTGGGAAACGGCTGAAACATCCATGTTTCCCCCCTTTCGGGACTGAAGACGAAGTTATTTCGAGCTAATAGGTATATCGGCACATTTTCTGGAAACTTTAGAAACTCTTTTCACTGCCGGAAAATTCAGATGTATTCCCGCACGGCTTTGTGGAACCTTCCTGCTGCATCCCGGGCATTTTCGATAACCCGTGGGATATCCTCCGGCTTGCCCGTATCCACACATTCATGAATCCGACGAAAATGTTCGGTCAATGCCACTGCCGAAACGGTCGAGCAGGTTCCTTTCATGGTATGGGAATACTCCCTGACTTTTTCCATTTCGTTTTCGCCGAATGCCTGATCTATTTCCTCCAGCCGAGCAGGAAGAATACTCACAAATGCGCTCAGTGTTTCCCGGGCCAGATCCGTGTCACCCTGGAGCCGGTGAATGAAAGCCGTGTTATCGAAATCGGTGGCGTTTGAACTCTCGCTTGTGGTATCCATGGTAGATTCCTCCGCATAATGCTGTTTTCTGTGATCAACTCTTTCTGATGAACGCACGATGACTCTTCGTAGCAATGCAAGACTCACCGGCTTGGGCAGGTAATCATCCATACCGCTGTCCAGACATTGTTGCCGATCTTCTTTCATTGCACGCGCTGTCATTGCGACAATTGTCGCATGGCTGCCCCCCGATGATTCCAATGCCCGGATTTTCCTTGTCGTCTTCAGACCATCCATTTCCGGCATCTGCACGTCCATCAGTACCAGGTCGGGTCGTTCCTTTTTAAAAACTGCAAGCGCCTTTTTCCCATTCTCCACCTCGGTAACCCGGCAACCGAGCTTGGTGAGCAGGGCAGTTGTGATCCTGCGATTTATCTCGTTGTCTTCGGCCACCAGCACCTTCAACTTACTCGCTTCTGCCGGGAGCTCGAGCTCGGGTACATCCTCGGGTACGCCTGAGACTCGATTGGTTCCAGTGGGAAGCTGAAAGGGCAGTGTAATCGTGAATGCACTCCCCCGCCCCGGAGCACTACGGGCTCTGAGTGTGCCCCCGAGCATCTCCCCCAGCTTCCGTGAAATCGCCAATCCAAGGCCGGTCCCACCATACTCACGGGTGGTCGAAGAATCTGCCTGGGTGAAGCTGTCAAAAATAGTTTCCAGCTTGGACTGCTCGATACCCACTCCTGTATCGGAAACGATAAACCGCAGTTCTACCGATTCGCCCTCCTGGTCTGCCGACTCGAGAGCAACCTTCACATCGATCTTCCCTTTCTCGGTGAATTTGACGGCATTCCCTGTCAGGTTAATCAGGATTTGCCGAAGTCGAACAGAATCTCCAACAATAAACTCAGGCACGCCATCACCAACTTCGAGATTCATCGAGACGGGTCTGTCTTTCAACTGAATGCAAGCACCATCCACCACTCTCTTGAGCAGGGGTTTCAACTCAAACGAAATGGCTTCAATGTTGAGCCGCCCGGATTCGATCCGGGAAAAATCAAGGATATCGTTCACGATTCCGTGTAACGAATGAACCGAAAACCTGGCTGATTCGAGGTAGTCACGCTGCTCATCGGTCAACTCTGTCATAAGCACCAGCTCGATCATTCCCACGATTCCATTCAAGGGGGTACGAATTTCATGGCTCATGTTCGCTACGAAATCGCCTTTGGCCTTGTTGGCATAAATGGCTACGTCTTTTGCTTCGCGGAGCTTCTTCTCCAAAAACTGCCTATGAAGAGCTATAGAAGCCTGATGCACGAAAGCCTCTATCCAATCGGTGTGTTGAATTTCCTGTTTGCTTCTCCAGAGGAAATGGATATTCCCATACAGGTCGGTTCCTCTGGTGAAACCTATCGAGTAGATCTTTTGGATTCCAATAATGCGCCGAATCGCTTCGGAAGCTGAGCGCGGAATAGCATCGCCCACAAAATCACCAAAGGTACCTTCGAATTCAAGCACTTTCCCTTGAGTAAACATACTGTGCATGTCATCCCGAATGACAAACTCTGAGCCGGTCGGATCGAAACCGATTGCTTTGATTGATTTGCCGATCAGCGTACGCTCCGAACCCCAGAACCCTTCAGACCTCAACCTCAGACCATCTTCGGTGATCGAATTAACAACGATAACGCAATTGCCGAGCACTCCTGCGAGGGTCTTACCTACATATTCTGGAATGTTGAAATTCTCTCCGGGATTTGCCAGAAACGTAAGCGCGGA
Organism: Chitinivibrionales bacterium; assembly: GCA_041641555.1. Classification (GTDB taxonomy): domain Bacteria; phylum Fibrobacterota; class Chitinivibrionia; order Chitinivibrionales; family WJKA01; genus JBEPYC01. The sequence goes on from JBEPYC010000173.1 coordinate 3,390, forward strand.
GTGGTTGAGAATCACCGCATGTTCCGCATCCATCGGGTTCTTTGCCGGCTTCGGTACCCGATCCGGGATACGGCTCGAATCGATCTTCGAATGACGTTGCGGCATTGTGTCGGAGGCCAAGGGCTCTTGCGGAGAGCTCTCGGCGGATGAACGACAGGAAAGCGACAGACTGGCTCGTTTTGTATCGGTACCTGAACCCGGTTCAGGCCGGTAATGATCGGCAGGAAACCGTAAGGCACGGATCTGTCTTTTTAGTACGAATACGTAGACAGCGGCTACGGCGATTAAGAAAAAAAGGATACCAACAAAAACAGTCATACTTGCCCACCCGAACAAACGACCTGAGTGAATATGCACATCGGTCGATCAGGAGCCATGCGGAAGATACCTGAGAACCATCATTATATTGTACCTTCAAATTTCGGAATCCGCCATAGTGGCCACGCCCAACTGCAATCGTTCGATTCGACAAGCACCCCTTGGCCGGGAGATTCAGGACCATTGTGTATTTTTTGGTTTCATTCACTGTGTCTGATAACATTCAGTCGCTGGGCACGGATAAAGCGGCTGCCAAACCAGAATTGAAACAATGCCTACTGTATACATCGAAGTGTTCGGCTGCCAGATGAACATAGCCGATTCCGAGCTTGTGACCGAAGCACTGGCTCGCCGTGGATTTGAGAAGTGTGAGAACCGGCGCGAAGCCGACCTTGTAATCGTCAATACTTGTTCGGTTCGTGAAAAAGCCGAGAGCCGCGCCCTTGCACATATCCGGGAGCTTGTGGCACATAAACGAAAATCGGGATTGCCAAAAGCGGTGTGGGTCATTGGCTGCATGGCCGCCCGCAAAGGGGAAAAACTTACCGAAGAAATCCCCGGGATTGACCGGGTAATCGGGGCTCCCGACATCGAGTTTTTCGAAAACTACGCGGACAGCTACCTTTCTGATTTCGGGCATGATGAACCACACTTGCAAGCGAATGCAGCTGGTGCGCGAAAAGCCAGTGTTTTTGTCCCTATCATGAGGGGATGCAACAATTTTTGCACCTACTGCATTGTGCCGCATGTACGCGGACGAGAGCATTCAGTGCCTTCGGATCACCTTCTCCACCAGATCTCACAGGCCGTTGCCGATGGAGCAACGGAAGTCACCTTGTTAGGGCAGAATGTTAATTCATACCACGATGGCCGGGTAAATTTTCCCGCTCTGTTGCGTTCGGTTCACCAAATCGAAGGGCTCAAGCGCATACGGTTCACGACATCTCACCCCAAAGACTGCACCGAGGATCTCATTGAAGCTTTAGCCGAGCTACCTAAATGTGCCAAGCATATCCATTTGCCCGTGCAATCCGGCTCGAGCCGGGTGCTTGCCCTGATGAATCGTCACTATACCCGGGAGCACTACCTGAGCCTGATCCATTCCATGAGAAAAGCACTTCCTGCCATCGACATTACCACCGACATTCTGGTTGGCTTTCCAGGAGAAACACAGGAAGACTTTGAGCAGACGCTCTCGTTGGTAACCGGGGTGCGTTTCACCTCGGCATTCATGTTCGCCTATTCGCCACGGCCAGGCACCAGAGCCAATGACCTCGATGACAACGTGCCGGCCGAAACAAAAAAAAACCGGCTGGAAAGAATCATTGCGGCGCAGACCGATATAACCAAAGAGCATTTTCGGTCGATGGTCGGGCGGAAAGCTGATATACTCATAGTCGACAGGAAAAATGGCGAAAGCGGGATGTGGATCGGTCAGGACAATGGGTGCAAGAATGCTCTGGTTTCTTGCAGCGATTGCCGCTCCGGAATGATATTAAACACCACTGTCCTGCGTTCTTCAGGAATGACCCTACTGTGCGAAAGGACCGCTTCATGAAGATTTTCCGTTCGCTGCTCTGGTTTGCCGCTTCCTTTGCGATTGCCTGGATCGTGATTTTCACTTTCATTCAGCCGGAATTCAAGATCGCCGTTCCCGCCAAGATTTTTACCTACCAGACGCGGCCGTACCCGCTTTATTTCTATGTGCTGGCGGCATTTCTGGCCGGGATTTTTTTCGGCCTGGTCTTCACGTTGTACTACTACTTTTCCAGCAAAGCCGAGATCCGCAAAAGAAGTCGCAAGCTCAAGGATGCCAATTCAGAGATCGAGCAGTTGAAAGGATCGGTGCAGTCTTTGCAGGAGCAACTGGAAAGTACAAATCAGGAACTGGTCGATTGCCGTACCTCGGAGCAGGCGTTGAAAAAGGCAACCACGCAGACGCCCACCACACCTGCTCCGGTGGAAACAGACCAGACAAAAAGCAAGGAAACTGAAACCTCTCAGCCGCCGGAGAATCCGGAATAGATGCGAATGCCTTTTCAGGAAACGATTGGACTTTTACTTCTACTGTGGCTCTCGGCCAGCGCACAGCCATCGGTCGATTCCGTACCCTCACTGCTTCAAACCGGAAACTACGAACGTGCTCAGGAGATTATCGACAGCCTCGAGCTGGCAGAACAAACGCAAGGGCCTCTGCATACCTATTTTCGCGGGCTCTTTCATGAACAGCTCGACAGCTCGATCTCGCTTTTCACGAATCTTGCCACGGACACATCGGCATCTGACACGCTTCGCTCGCTGGCCTACGCCCGCTTAGGGGATATCGCCTACATGGAGTCGAGGCAAGAAGAAGCTTTGCAATTCTACCAGAAAGCTCACGAACTGTTCGCAGATTCCTCATACGTGCTCATGTCAGGCCGAGTCGAACGAATACTGGCCCATACCGCCGATTTCAGTGCGGTAAATGCGAATCCCCTCCAGTCAGGTACAGAAACCTACACGGTTCAAGTAGGATCGTTTGGCTCCAGAAAGAATGCTCTTCGACGGAAGAAAACGCTATCCGGTGATTTCGAGACAGTCTCTATCGTCGAAGCGGAAATCGAGGGACATGTATATTATCGAGTTCGGATCGGCTCGTTTGCCAGCAAAGACCAAGCTGTCGAATTTGCCCGAAAAAGGCTCGAACCGAAACGTATCGGTTTTTCGGTGGTCCGACAATAAAATTGCTTTTCAACATATCATAGAAACCGGTTTTTCCCGGTATGAAGAAGCGAGAGGAGCTTCTGGTGGAGTTCGAAACCGTTATCGGGCTTGAGATCCATGCCCAACTGAAAACGAACACGAAAATCTTTTGCGGGTGCAAGAATGAATTTGGCGCCCAGCCCAACAGCCATGGCTGCCCCGTCTGCCTTGGTCTCCCCGGTGCATTGCCGGTTCTCAACCGAAATGTGGTAGAGATGGCAGTCATGATGGGAGGAGCGATCGGCTGCCATGTGGCCGAAAAATCCATATTCGCACGAAAGAACTACTTCTATCCCGACCTCCCCAAAGGGTATCAGATCTCACAGTACGATATGCCCTTGTGCGAAGATGGCGAACTCACGGTCGATGTAGGAGATGGTCCTCGGCGGATATGTGTTAAACGAATACACCTCGAAGAAGACGCCGGGAAACTCATTCACGACCAGGATATCGATTCACTCTTCGATGTAAACCGGTGTGGAACTCCGCTCATCGAAATAGTAACCGAGCCCGATATCCGAAACCCCGAAGAGGCGTATGCATTTCTTACCGAGTTGAGAAAGATCCTCGAATATCTCGAGATCTGTGACTGCAATATGGAAGAAGGTAGTCTTCGGTGTGATGCCAACATCTCCATCCGACCTGTCGGACAAAAAGAGTTGGGCGTAAAAACAGAACTCAAGAACATGAATACGTTCCGTGGTGTCGAAAAGGCAATTGCCTACGAAGCCTACCGGCAGAGGGAAGTTATTTCCGACGGCGGCACGATTCTGCAACAGACATATCTATGGGATGCCAATAAAAACTGTACCGTGCCGATGCGAACCAAGGAAGAGGCACACGATTACCGGTATTTTCCAGATCCTGACCTGGTCCCTCTTACAGTCGAAGGTCCTTGGGTGAAAGAAATTCACGGGCGTCTTCCCGAACTCCCCAAAACTCGACAGGCCCGATTTGTCAATAATCTCGGATTGAGTGAAGAGCATGCCTCGGTCCTGACCGATTCACGCCCCGTCGCCGAGTACTTCGAGGAAACGGTCGCGGCGGGAGCGGATGCCAGGACTTCAGCCAACTGGGTTATGGGCGAGATTCTTCGAATATCCAAAGATCGAAAATGCGACCTCTCGGCACTCAACATTTCACCGCAACGCCTGGCGAAAGTTATCGCCCTCGTGGACAAAGGGACTATTTCCGCCAATGCCGGCAAGAGCGTCCTGACCGATATCCAGGAACAGAACAAAGATCCCGAAGCTCTGATCGAAGAAAAGGGGCTTCGGCAAATCTCGGATACCTCCGAGCTGGAAAAGGTCGTGGATCAGGTGCTGGAAGGAAAAGAGGAAGAAATCCAGCGGTTCAGATCCGGAGACAAAAAACTTCTTGGTTTTTTTGTGGGCCAGGTGATGAAAGCCACCAGGGGCAAAGCAAATCCCAAAGAAGTGAACCGTTTGCTTTCGGAGAAACTCAAGTGAGAGAATCCACCCGGTTACAACCCTGGCTTTCGCTACTCTTTGTAATGATGGCAGGTTTCCTTTTCACTGCACAATGCCAGGACGAAGCGGATACAACCGGATCGGTCCAGGATACGGTGGATGCAATCCTGCTGGATACTACCCTGGCCGAGCCCCTGGACTCCGTGGATACAGAGTCCCTCCTGGATACACTGACCGCCCTCCCGGATACCTCCGCTACGCCCCCGGATACGGCAGTGCTGTCCCGACGTCCGGAAGAACCGGCGGCAACGACCGAAGAGAGCCAGAAAATTCAGCTCATCAAACGAGATTTCAGGTTTGGGGAACAGATTGGAATAGCTGTGGGCATGATGGCATTCGTTGCATTCATGATGATAACCGCACAATCGTGGAACCCCAACTGATTGCGTCTTCTTAGCCCATTCGCTGCGCTTTTCCGTCGCATTTCTTCGACGGGAACATCTGGAGCCGATATGACAAAAAATTACGCATCCGCCCGGCTGTTTCTCCCTATTTTACAGGTTGGGTCCTGTGCTCGTAATTTGCGCCAGGGTAATTTCGGCCACCACACAACATGCATGGATATGCAGT
>JBEPYC010000174.1:0-8392 GCA_041641555.1 Chitinivibrionales bacterium
ACCCATCTCTCACACATCTGCGTTGTCACTCACCTCGGTTGTACCAATCTGTATAGGTTTAGACCGGGCCATGTGGAGGCACATCTATCTTAAGTGACGCTTTGTGTCACCTCAAGCTTCGCTTGGTGACCTTTTTCGTCAAACTTAAGGACAAAAATCGTAATTCGCTAAAAATGCGTAACAGATTCTCAAGTTTATGTTCTCGTAATCACAATAGATATCGGAATATCTTGCGTTTGGCATGCCATCTGCATAAAGAATCGCACTAGGATTCGTTCCCAATCAACCTAAAATTAAGGAGAAAACTATGCTACGACTCTTAGGAAGACCCCTTGGGCAAAGAAATGGTAAGACCGTAATTGGTAAGGTTCTGCTTGGCATATCCGGCGACAATATTGGCAAGCTCGCCGATACCGTCGGTGACCTCCGGTCCGACAATTTTTATTTCCGTGCCGATCATGACCGAAATGACTTTCAGCGCGACTGCTTTTGGAAAGCTCAGTATTATTGCACCGCGCGCGTTTCCGGAAAGACCGATTACGCCCGATACATCATACGATGGTTGTTGTTCCTTCTTGAGAAACGGTTTCCCGGCGGTCGCCTTTGCATTCAGCATGGTGCTGAATGTATCAACCGTAGAGGAAATGAAAGGGTTAACGTATTCAACCTTCACTGGTCATCCTTTCGATGTATCTTGTAATTATTCGGGGCTTTTCAGGCCGTTTTGACGAAGTGCTTCACGGAGCAGTGCAAACTCCTCGTACAGTAGATCGATAATTCCTGCCGCCTGAATCTTCATCGACAGTTTTTCCTCGAATGCTGCGGCCAGTGCCCCAAGGCGCATACCACCCACGGTTCGAGATGAACTTTTCAGGGAATGAACAAGTCGTGCAGCCACGTCGTTTTTCCCCGATTCCAAAGCATGACCGATCTTCTCGATCTGCGCCGGCACCTCTTCAAGGTAGACAGAGGCAACTTCCTGAAAAATATCCCGGTCACCGGCGAGTTCCTCAAGTGCGCGAGGAAAATCCAGCACCGGTTCGTTTTTCATGATACCGTTTTGCCTATCCATTTTTCAACCTTCCGTATGAGCTCCGCTGCATTGACTGGTTTGCTGATATAATCATCCATTCCTGCATCGAGGCACTTTGCCTTTTCTCCGGGTACCGCATTGGCGGTCAACGCCAGAATCGGGGTGCGATCCAGACCTGCCCTACTCTCTTGCTCCCGTATTGCCGCGGTCGCTTCGTAGCCACTGAGGACCGGAAGGCGGCAGTCCATGAGGACTACCCGATAGCGTTCCTTTTTGAAAACATCGACGGCTTTCTGGCCATTTTCAACAATTTCACAGGAAAATCCGGATTTTTTCAGCAGCTTGGAAACAACCATCTGGTTTACCCGGTTGTCTTCGACCAGAAGTATGAAATTGTCGGGAGCTGGCTCGGGTTTGTCACTCTCAACGTCTGCAGCCGGAGCAACAGGCTGCGATTCCGGGAGTTGCAGCTGTGCGCGAATGCACTCTTTGAGCGCTTGGCTTTTCAGAGGTTTTTTGAGGTGTGCATCGACAGGGACACTGGCAGGTGTTTTTCCCGAAGAAGATGCCCAGAGCGGGGTGAGCAGAATGATCCGGGTCGAGCTGCCTTCGCATTCGCGTCCAACGGCGTGAACAATACTTGCGGCATCCTGATCAAAACCAGGTGAGAGAATCACTACGGGTATACGATGCCCCGCAGCCCGTTGCCGGCCGAGTATCTCCAGTGCTTCCTTTTGCCCCGAGGATGCCATTACATGCACGTTCCATGAGCGAAGAAGCTCGATGATGCTCTGGCGGGATGACGCTGCTGGATCGAGAAGCAGGACTGTGGTGCCCGAAGGGAATGGGCTGGTTTCTGAAGAATCCGTGGAAGCGTTCTCTTGTCTGATTGTGAAAGAGAACTCGGTACCCTGACCTGGCGTGCTGCGAAAATCGATACTCCCCTTCATTGCCGAGATCACGCGTCTGGCGATGGCCAGGCCCAGACCGGTCCCACCTGGATCGTTACCCTGATGCACCGCGCGGTGGAAGGGTTCAAAAATCTCTTTCTGGTGTTCCCGGGGGATGCCGCCGCCGGTATCGGATATCGAAAAACCCAGTACCGCTTCGTGGTGATCTTCGGTAAGCAGGGTGACGCGAAGGACGACTTCGCCGGCATGAGTAAACTTTACGGCATTACCTGCAATATTGAGAATGACCTGTTTGAGGCGGGCACCATCTCCGCGCAGCTGCAGCGGAACACGAGGATCGATGTGAGTGACGATATCAACCTTTTTCCCTGTCGCGCGGCAGGCGATGAGTTCCATCGCTGCTTCGATCGTTTCGCGAAGATTATACTCGGAGGTGTCCAGATGCAGGCGGTTGGCTTCGATACTGGAAAGATCCAGAATGTCGGTAATCAGATGAAGCAGTAAATGTGCAGATGCATCGACACTGGTGGCAAACTCTCGCTGTTCATCGGAAAGGGGAGTATCGAGCAGGAGGTCGTTCATGCCCAGAATGCCGTTTAATGGTGTCCGGATCTCGTGAGACATGCTTGCCAGAAAAAGACTTTTGGCTGCATTGGCCTCGCGAGCCTTTTTACTGGAAAGCTCTGCTCTGAGCCGTGAGCGACGGAGCCGGTGTTCGGCCTTTCTGATATCGGTAATGTCGGTAAGGCATTCAATCGCGTTCCTGGCCACGCCATCGGAGTCGTACAGAGTTTCGGTGCTCCGCATGACCTTGCGAATACTCCCGTCTTTACACCGCACGGTAGCCTCGCACCGCCGAACCGGTGCGGTGGATTGATCGAAAATTTCGCAGTTGCACCGGTGACATGCCTTCTCCGCGAAAACACTGCAGGATTGGTTAATGATTTCTTCGCGGGTGTAGCCCGTCAGTTTTTCGGCCTCTCGATTAAACGAGATGACCTTCCGGTCGCGAGACACGGTGAAAATAGCAGCCGGAGCGATATCAAAAATCCGCTCTGCTTTGGTCTTTTGATAGAGAAGCTCCCCTTCCAGTACTTTGCCTCGTTGAATTTCTCTGGTCAGGGCTGCATTCACTCTTCGATGATGGTAGTCGGAAATGTAGACGGTAATCAGAATCATCACATAGACCGCGAGAAATCGTGTGGTAAACGCATTTGAATAGAGCGGGATTTCCCGATAAAGCGGTTCACCGAAAAGAAAGAACAGGCCCACGAAAAGGTAAGCGGCAGTAGCCGCAAGACCGCTTCGTTTCCCCAGGAGAAAGAGGGTTGTCGAAGGCACCAGAAAGCTCCAGAGAGCGCCCGTTTTGTCACTGCCGGTGGTGACCAGAAGGTACATGAAAAAGACGCAGGCGATCACAACGAGAAGCCAGGCGGCAACACGTGAACTCTTTCTGGTAAGAACAAGCAGTACCACCGTGCCGAAACCGGCGGCTACCATAAAGTCGATAACCGCGGAGGTCGTAGTTCCGGCCAAGAGTTTGGCAAGGCCGAATCCGATTCCGTACAGGGCCGCCAGGCCACTGAGCGAACCGATCAGGTATGTTCTGAGGCGTTCGGATTCGGAAAACACCGGATTTAGTATAACCATACTATGAGTTACCTGCGGAGCCAACGAATGCTCCCTATATGCCCATTCCCAATGCCTGAAGAACTTTTGACACCAGGTCATCCTGCGAAAATGGTTTCATGACGTAATTGCGCGCACCGGCCTCGATCGCCTCGATCACCTTCGGTCGCTCTATCTCGGTGGTTACCATCGTGACCGGAATGTGCTTGTATGCATCTCTGCCCTTAAGCCATCTTAAAAACGTCATTCCGTCCATAACCGGCATATTCCAGTCAAGCAGGATCAAACCTATGCCATCGTTGTTCTCTACAGCATTTTGAGCCTGGCTCCCATCGGCCGCCTCGAGGATTTCGTATCCGAGCACTTCCAGTGAACTTTTGATTATCTCGCGTACCGTTGAAGAGTCATCGACCGTGAGTAGTTTCATAGGTCCCGTTTCCTTGAACAAACACTACTTGACTCGGTAATATATTCCGTTGCGGTGTCGCAGCATTTCGTATTCGTTACTGTAGCTGATAATCGATTCCGAAGCCCCGAGGAAAAGATAGCCTCTCGGACGTAAAAGAGCCGCCATGCGGGAAAGGATATCCTTTTTGAATGCTTCGGAGAAATAAATCAAAACATTCCTGCAGAAAACGATGTCCATGTTTCCAAGTGTACCGAAATTATCCTGCAGGTTGAAACGGCGGAAGGTCACCATCTTTTTGATATCGCTGTTAAGCGCCCACACGTTGCCTTCCTGAGTGAAATACCGGGTCTTGATGTCTTGGGGGAGTCCCCGCGTTATCGCCAGGGAATCGTATCGGGCTGCCGATGCCAAGAAAAGGGCTGTCGGGGAGATATCGGTAGCGATGATCTCCACAGGAGCGGTGCGTAATGCTCCTGTTCTCATCAGTTCGTTGATGGTAATAGCAATTGAGTAGGGTTCCTGACCGGTACTGGAAGCGGCGGACCAGATGCGCAGTTTGCTCTTTCCGTTTCGGGCGGCGGGTGCGGCAAGCTCCGGCAGAAGCACCTCGCGAAGAATCTGGTAGGGCATGGAATCCCGAAACCACAACGTTTCGTTGGTGGTCATGGCATCGACAATTTTATCCCGAAGAGAATTCGATTTGTCGGCTACCGCTTTGGAATGAAGTTGCGAGAAGTTACTGCATCCGGTTTCCGCCATCAATGAAGTCAGTCGGGTTTTCAGCAAATAGGTCTTTTCAGCGGTAAGGCGTATACCACAATGCTTTTCGATATACTCACTGATTACTTTGAATTCGCCGGCATTGTCCACGGTTAATGTTACTCCTGTGCTGCTCATGCGACGCTGGGGAGAGAGTGTTTCAGTGCAGACTCGATGTCCCGAACTTTTTTTTCGGGAGTTTCCGAGGTCTGCAGCAGACGGTGCACTGTAGAAAGCACGCACTGGTATTCAGAGACCTTTCGCTCGAGTACCAGAACGGTTTGTGACGCGTTTTCTTCGATTGTTTCCTTAGCAAACCGATAGTCTTCGGCTTCGCGTGTACGTTGAAGAAACTCGCGGAGTGTACGAAGTTTTTCGGTAAGCATACCGGCATTGATAGGCTTGGAGATATAGTCGCGAGCCCCTGACCGCATTGCCTCGACAGCTGAATCGACCGATGCCTGCCCGGTGACAACGATCACTTCGGTACAGGGATGGCTGGACTTGGCATGCCGAAGTACTTCGAGGCCGGAGATGCCGGGTAATACGAGATCAGCAAAGACGATTTCAGGGCCATGCTGGTCGATCATCGCGCAGGCTTCCTCTCCGGTTTGTGCAAACAGCATCTGGTCTTCGGGGAGAAGGTTGGGGCGAAGGGTGACCTCGAACACCTTTCGGAATATGGGGTCATCATCCACACACAAAATTCGCATGTTTACGTGCTCCTTGTTCTATTTGCAACGAAGGCGTTTGCAGATTTCAGGACCGATGTTTTCGACAGGAAGCGAAATATCGCTGAGCTTGAGTTCATCGACCGCGCGCGGCATGCCGTATACAACGCACGACGATTCGGATTGGGTAATACAGTAACAACCCTTGCGTTTCATTACCTGCATACCCTTGGCGCCGTCACTCCCCATCCCCGTAAGCACTACTCCCAGAATACCCGCATCACCCCACACTGTGGCTACCGAGCGAAAAAGAACATCGACCGATGGCCTGCATGAGTTTTCGGGGGGGCTGTCATTGAGTGCTGCGGTAAGACTCGTTCCCTGTTTCCGTATTGTCATGTGCCGGCCCCCGGGCGCAATGTAAACCGTCCCGGGAGAAATGCTTTGTTCATGCTCCGCTTCAACGACCGTAAGTGCCGAACGTTTGTTCAGGCTTTCGGCAAGAGAGCGCGTGAAGTTCGGTGGCATGTGCTGAACTACGACAATGGGCACGGGTATCGATGACGGCAGGGATGGTATTAACCGCGTGAGCGCTTCCGGGCCGCCAGTCGATACGCCAATTGCCACAACGCCGAAGCGATCGGGGACAGCTGGCAGTCGGGTCGGACTCGGGGGCACAGGGGGCGATGGCTTCTGGGTGCGGGAAAGGGTTGCCGAAGAAGAAGGGCGAATGCCCAGTCGAATTCGTGTCATACGCAATACGTTCTCGACATCACGCCGGAGCTGGGTTTCGTTTTCTTGCGTCGAAGGTCCATCGGGTTTGCGAATAAAATCCAGGGCCCCACCTTCCAGAGCTTTCACCGTCGTCTCGGCACTTCGCGAACTCACCCCGCTGATCATCACCACCAGCGTGTCCGGGTGGAGTTTACGTATCTCTGCAAGCGTTTGCACGCCATCCATTCCCGGCATGTGAATGTCGCAGAATACCAGATCGACCGGGTTCAGCAGCATTTTCTTCAGGGCAATTTCGCCTGTTGCGGCTGTCCCGATGAGTTCGATATCGGGGAACGTAGACAGGACATTCATCGCTATCTTACGATAGATGACGGCATCGTCGATTACCAGCGTTCGAATTTTCACAGTCGTTCTACCTTTTATCGAAGTCCTTTTTTCTTGAGAAACGGCGAGTACTTCTTGTCGGTTCCGCGGATATGTTTCAGCAACCAGTCTTTCAGAAACACCATCAAATCGCGAGTGACCATAGCTCTGCCGGTTTCGAAATCACTCTGAAATGAAGAGACTTTCTCGACAAATGCTTTGTGTACTGCAATGTGAGAGTCACGTTCGGGATACCCATAGGTCTCGAACAATTTTTCTTCGGTTCCAAAGTGTTCGACAGCGTAGTTTGCAAGGCGAGTGAGTATCGGACCGATGACATTCTTGCCTTTGCCCTGCGCCATGGCTTCGTTGAGTTCATTGATCATTGCGATTAGACGTTTATGCTGTTCATCGATCGTCCGGATTCCCACACTGAGGTCTTCGGACCACGAAACGAAACTGCTTCTGATCTGAAACGTCTCGACCACCCGCATCAGGTCGGTGCCAAGTTTCCCCAGTTGCAGAGCCTGCTCCCGGGCGTTTCGAATACTCGATGCGACTTCGGAGGATTCGGTGCTGACAGTCAGAATGTTCCGGGAGACTTCGGTGAGCCCGACCGATGTTTCGGAAACGTTGCGCGCGACTTCTTTGGCGGCATCACTTGCCCCGGAAATATTCCGTGCGATTTCATGAGAGGTAACCGACTGCTCTTCGACTGCCGATGCAACCGTGTGAGATACCGAACTGACTTCGTCGATAATACCCGAGATTTCCTGGATCGCCTCGACCGAGCTTCCGGTATTCTGCTGCATTTTTTCGATCTGACGCCGTATTTCTTCTGTTGCCTGGCCGGTCTGATTTGCCAACCCTTTCACTTCATTTGCCACCACCGAAAACCCTTTCCCCGCCTCTCCTGCCGAAGCCGCTTCGATACTGGCATTGAGTGCAAGAAGATTTGTTTTGCGGGCAATATCGGAGATCATATCAATTACCCGCCCGATTTCCTGAGCCGAGGCGCCCAGCTTTTCCATGGTTGCTGTTGCCGAAGCGACCTGGTTGGATGCCCGTGTCGCTGCTTCGGATTCTTTCTGTGAATTGCGGGCGACTTCGTTGACGCTTGCGCTCATTTGCTCCATCGCGGTCGCCACTGAGGAGACCGACGAAGACATGGTTTCGGCGGCAGAGGAAATTGTCGAGACACTGGTCGATGCTTCTTCGGCGGAAGCGGCCACAGTGTCGGCCCGGTCTCGTGTGGAGGCTGAGCTGGTCGAGATACTCTCAAACTGATGAGCGAACCTATCGGAGAGTTCGATCAGCACTGTGTTCGCTGAGTAAATCTCGTTTACGATAGCGGCGATATTCTCGCCCAGGTGATTTACTTCAATAGTTGTTTCCTCGAGCTCATCGTTCTTGCTGCCCACCGGAACGCGCTCGGTCAGGTCTCCTTTGCCGTAGCGCCGGAGTAGACCATTGATCAGAGAGAGGCGGCCAACGACACCGGAGACGATCAGAATCGACCATACGACAGCCAACGCCCCCACGAACAGGCCGATTACCTGAACGATCACCAGAGCGGAGACATTCCTCTCGGACTCTTCCTGCATCCTGGTGACGGCTTCATTGGACTCGGCCAGTAACTCAAGACTGATCGTGGAGATTCGCTCGAGGCCATCGGTTTGGGTAAAGGCCGAGGCCACAACGCTCTGGATAATGTCGTGCGTCTGCTCCCAGGTTGTGGCCACTTTTCTAAGTGAGGCTGCGACACGGGGAGATGGTACGGGGCAGGTGCGCAGAGATCCGTCGATGTCATGGACGGTGCCCCCGTGGAGAAGTGCCGTGAGTGTTTCATCGAATAGCTTGGTCGTGGATGTCAGCTCGTGTT
>JBEPYC010000175.1:0-8341 GCA_041641555.1 Chitinivibrionales bacterium
GGCTGGAGTTTCGGGTCGGTGCCCGGACGATAGAGTGTGTTAAGCTGCAGCCGGTCGGGTGCGAGCTGCCGGATCACTTCCGACAGCAGCTGGATTTCTTCTTCGGTGTCATTTACTCCAGGCAAAATGAAGACCTCAAGCCAGAGTGTTCCCGCGAACTGCTTGCCAAATTCAAGGATTCCGCCCACAAGCTTCTCTGCGGTGAGATCTGAATGCGGTCCGTTGATCGCTTTGAAGGCCTTGTTCGATACTGCATCGAGAGAGGGAAGAACAAGGTCGAATCCAAGGCATTCCTTCCTGACCTGGGCATCGGAGAATAGTGAGCCGTTGGTAAGCAGCGCCGTCCGGTAGTGGGGAAATGATCCTTTCAGATGGGCGAGGACCTGACCAAGCCCCGCATGAAGTGTCGGTTCACCACTTCCGCCGAATGTAACGTAGTCCAGCTGCGGTTTCGAGGAGAGATATTCGGTAAGCTGATTGATTATCTCTGAAGTAGGATAATACTCTTTGCGAGTGAGGGTGAGGCTTGTTGTTGCGCCGCATTCACAATAGGCACAATTGAGACTGCAGGTTTTGGGAGGAACCATGTCCACCCCCAGCGATATACCTAATCGCCGGGAGCGGACTGGACCGAAAAGACGTGAGGACATCAGATGACAAAGCTTTCTAGTTTCGAGCTTTGCTTATTCTTCCCCGAAGCGAAATCTCTTGCTTTTCGGGGTGATTGGTCTTGATGATCACATCGCCGAATGCATCTCGATCAAGATCAAGCTTGGCCCAGATATTCAGCGAGTGTTCGTAGTACCCTTCACTGTTAGGTTGTTCCGCATTCACAAGGTCATAGTCGAGGTAATGCGGAAGGTTTACCTGCCAGCTCGGTTTGCCGCCACTCTTCGTCCTGAGAAACATCTTTTTGATTTTCAGATCCTTCTTTTCGGTTTTCAGAGTAACGTTTACCGGCTCGGCGGCTTTGTTGGTCAGCCTCAACATCCGCGTACTCACTCCGATAATCGGCTTGACCGTACCACTGATCTTCAGCCGAAGTGAAGGAGAATTCGTAGCGTTGGAACTGACGGTTATGCTCTTTGAAAACTTACCGCTGTGATAGCCTTTGAGATTAACTTTTGGTCTGATTGATCCTTCCCGACCGGGAGGGATGATCGAGTCATACCCGACCACGGTGCATCCTCACCCAGGGCGGACATCTTTTATAACCAAATCGGCATCGCCGGTATTACGGATGGTGAAATCATGCATCACCGACGAAGTCGATCCTTCCAGAATCGTTCCGACGTCAAATTCTGCCTGATCTACTGAGATAACAGCACCCGCATGAGCGGCAATGCCTATTCCCATCATTAGAACCGCTACCGCAAAGGCCCGAAACATTCCGAAGATATACACGTTTTCTCCTTGGTTCTTCTGGGGTTCGAAAATTGTGTCCCGGATATACTAGAAAATAATAAATAGCCCCACACTCTGGTTTTGTGCCCCACTCAGGGAGGTGGTATTTTTCAGGGTACACCCATAGCCGGCAGGTTCCATGTCTCTTTCTTTGTATACGTCCGAGCGAAATGAAATAGTGTCCCAGCGGCACAACGGGGCTTTCTGGAAGCCGTGTCCCGGTACCACAAAAGGATATCTGTGTTGTGGATACCAGATTCTTACCCCTTTGACGGGGTGTGGTATGTACTGCCGGTTTTGTATCCTTCAGTCTTACCTCGAGTCGCAGAAGCAGACTTTATTCGAGAATTTCGATGACCTGGAGAAGGAAGTGGTCGAGAAAATGAAGCTTCGTTCGGGTATCCTGCGTTTCGGCACAGGAGAATTTGCGGATAGCCTCTTTTCGGAAGATCAGACTCACGCCTGTTCTCGTATAGCCAGGTTACTCCAACCCTATGAAAATGTTGTTGTGGAGTTCAAAACCAAAAGTGACAACATTGAGCCACTCAGAGCAATCCAACACCCTGGCAAGGTCATTATAGGGTTTTCCATGAATACTCCGAGGATGATTGAGTTGCATGAGCGAAATACTGCATCCCTGGATGCCAGGCTCCAGGCGGCCAAAAAGTGTCTCGACATGGGCTTCTGGATTGCCTTCCATTTCGATCCCATAATCTACTATCAGCAGTGGGAAAGCGAGTATCGCGAAACCGTGAAACGCATTTTCGAGACTGTCGGCAGCGCGGACCGGAT
The DNA here is from genome assembly GCA_041641555.1 of Chitinivibrionales bacterium. Lineage (GTDB taxonomy): Bacteria > Fibrobacterota > Chitinivibrionia > Chitinivibrionales > WJKA01 > JBEPYC01. Next base: position 2,197 of record JBEPYC010000175.1, read on the forward strand.
TGCCTGGTGGAGCCTTGGGGGATTTCGGACAATTCCTGCACTCAAGACGCTTCTACGGGAGCATGACTGCGAGCTACCCTTGTTCTCGAGCGAAATGATACTTGGCCAAGACCGGAAACTGCGCTACTTCCGGCCACAGCGGGTAGAATTCTATCGGGCCATACAAGAAGAAGCCATGGACCACGACGAAGAGACACCCCTGTATCTTTGTATGGAAAGCCCGGAAGTCTGGGAGGATGCAGGAATGAAATGGCGCATCCCCAATGGATTGCCGTCTTACCTGGATACGCGCGCGAAAAAGATGCTGGACCTGCAGTCATGATCTCCAGTGATCACAACCGATCACCCCTCTGGACCATTCGTCTGGTCCTGCCGGTCAACATCGACGTGGGTACCGAGCTTATCCAGGCACCATGGCGCCAATTGCACGAACCTCTTTCTACCTGGCCGTGTATTCCATCCAGAGCTATCAGCACACGATAAACTGCTGCTCCCCAATGGGGCCCGTGCAGGCAGGATAATACCAAACAAATATGCAAGAGAGTTCCCGCCAGACGTATTTTTACCCATTGTCTGTACCGAAAAAGGAGTGTAGTTATGGCATTGGCACTTGAGCCCCTGGAGTTCGGCACCCTGCCTCGGGTTGTCGCGGTTGTCGATCAGGTCCTGCCGATAGAAAAGTTGATCGAGCTGGGAGAAGAAGGCGTCGGGATACTGGAGTTTCGTTTCGACCTCATCGATGAGCCCTTTTCCGAAACGCTTCGGTACCTGGCCGAAGTTCGTCGGGAATGCCGCCTTCCCGTGATCGGGACCGTCCGGGAAACCGAAAGCAACCGAGCAGACCGCCTCGGAATGTTTCGGGAGATTCTTCCCCTGGTCGATAGCGTTGATATCGAAATCGATGCCCGGATAAACCGCGAAGTAATCGATGCGGCAGGGGAGAAGTATGTCATTGTGTCAGTCCACGATTTTGAACGAACCCCTTCATTGAAGGAGCTGGAGAAGATCGTGGAGATCTCGGAGGGGCTTGGAGGCACTATCACCAAAATCGCCGCTATGGCTTCAGGGGCTGAAGATGTCACCAGGCTTCTACGGTTTACTGAAGATCACAAGGACCATAATCTCGTGACGATAGCGATGGGTGCTCAGGGAAGAGTCTCGCGGGTGATCGCCCCTCTGTTCGGCTCTCTGTTTACCTATGCATGTATCGGCGAACCGGTTGCTCCCGGTCAGCTCCAGGTCGGACACCTGATTGAAGAGCTGCAGAGGTATTTTCCCCGCCCCTGAGCACGAACGCTCCCTCTATGATGGATGGTTTCAAGCGGGTGCTCAGGACTGACTTGTCTTGGCGAGCCGTTCGAGCTTATCCAGAGCCGCGCCCGAGTCAATTGCTTCAGAAGCCATCCGAATACCTTCTTCCGGGGTCGCTGCCCTGCCCGATGCGGCGATTGCAAAACCGGCATTGAGTACGACAATATCACGCGGTCCCCCAGGTGCTCCGGACAGAACTTTTCTGATAATGGCAGCGTTCTGGCGGGGATCGCCACCAGCAATGTTCTCAGGTTTCCATCGGTGAAGTCCGAACTGCTCGGGTTGTATCTCATAGGTTTTGATCGTGCCGTCACGAAGCTCGGAGACTTTACTCGGTGAGGTCACTGAAAGCTCATCCAGCCCATCTGCCCCATGCACCACGAAAGCACGTTTGGCGCCGATCTTACGAAGCACGCCGGCCAGAGTATCGGTTAACTCTCCGGTAAACACTCCCAGAATCTGCGATGGTGCAAACGAGGGATTGGTGAGGGGGCCCAAAATATTGAAAATTGTTCGAATGGCGATTTCCTTGCGCGGGCCGATCGCATGTTTCATGGCAGCATGCACCGATGGTGCAAAAAGAAAACATATGCCAATGTTGTCAAGGCACTCTTTCATTTGGGATGCCGGAATCGAGATATTTACTCCGAGAGCCTCCAGAACGTCGGCACTTCCACTACGGCTCGATACCGAACGGTTACCATGTTTTGCTACCCGGGCTCCCGCCCCAGCAGCAACCAGTGCTGCTGCTGTTGAGATATTGAAAGTGCCCGATTTGTCGCCGCCGGTACCGCAGGTATCCACCAGAAAATCCGAATTATCAGGAAGCACCCGGGTTGCCTTTTCTCGCATTGCCTTAGCCGCCCCCGTGATTTCATCGACAGTTTCTCCCTTACTGCGAAGGGCCACAAGAAGTGCCGCGATCTGGGCCGATGTTGCCCCGCCGCTCATTATGCTCCCGAACACTTCAGCGGACTGATCCGCTGAAAGATTGCCGCCCTCGATTACTATTCGGATTGCGTCCTGGACATTCATTGTCTCTCCCGGCCAAAGAAAGAATTAGCACCAATTCCGAAAATACATTTTTCGATACATGGTGCCGAATATGCTCGCTGATACCCTCAAAGCCAGAAGCATAGGTGCTGATTTAGGTACTCAAGGCCCTCTCTGTTCGCCCCCGGGGAAAACTCCATGTATTTTGTCGATGCAACCCAATAGCATATACATGTTCCGGTTTTGCCGGATTAGCGGAGAGGTCCTTTTGACCGACAAGAAAGCGATATCGTCTTTTCAGCCGAATGCGGAGTTCGTTCGTTCCTATGCACGAGTCTCGGATATGCCGGGATCGGAGAGTCCTGAGTTTGCGCTGCTGGGAAGATCTAATGTCGGAAAATCATCATTTCTCAACCATGTTTTTGCTCGCAAGGCGCTGGCCCGGGTCTCCAAGAAACCGGGTAAAACGCGTTTGGCGAATGTTTACAAAACGGCTGATGGGAGCTTCTGGGTCGACTTGCCCGGGTACGGATATGCAACGGCGGGAAGAGAAGAGAAAAAAGGATGGTCTGCTCTGATCGATCGATACGTGAGGGACCGGACGTGTCTTTATGGAATTGTATGGCTGCTGGATGTTCGTCATCCGGGTCTACGCATGGACCAGCAAGCGGGAGAGTGGCTTGAGTCGATCGCTCTGCCGGTTCTTCCCGTTATGACAAAGTGCGACAAGCTGTCACGCAACAACGTACAAAAAAACGTGGCAGCGTTTCGCCGGCTGTTCAGGTTTGTCGAGGAACCGATTCTGTTTACGACAACTGAAACAAGAACCCGGGAACAATTCTGGAACCGCTTTTTTGAGTGGAAGGCTCGCATCGTTTCATGACAATCCGGGCCCTGGGTGCCCGATTGAGTAATGCAAACAAAGAAGCCCCTGAGACGTGCCGGGCCCGCGGCCCCGCACACCCAGCGGTTGGAGAGCCTAACTGGTAAGCCTTTTCTTATCGACACGGATCATCAGCGGCCGTTCGCCCTGTTCATCCGCCCGCACAACTACTTCGCTCTGCGAGACTTCGATCGAATAAAACCTTCCCCGCAGTCTCAGTCGGAAGCCGAGCCGTTTCCAGTGCTCCGGAAGTGCCGGGGCAAGCTCAATTCTGCCTTCTTCGAATGTAAGGCCGGCAAAGACGAACGTGACGAGCTTAATGGCTCCCGCCATAACACCGCAGTGTATTCCCTCTGTCGTGGTGCCGCCCTGAGTGTCGTATATGTCACTCTTGAGCGCCTCGACATACCAGTTCCAGGCCTCCTTGTGATTCCCGATGTGGTGGGCGATTGAAGCATGGACGATCTTGCTCAGGGTTGAACCGTGCGTGGTTCGCTTGATGTAGTAGTTGTAGTTTTTCCGAAGGAAAGTATCGGTGTCGCATATCTCGTAGCCCAGCCGACCGAGCAGGCGAACGACTTCATCAGGGCTCAGGACATAGAACAGCATGAGTGTGTCGGCCTGTTTTGCTACCTGATAATCATCCGGAGAGTCATTTTCCGATTTGAGGATCCGGTCCATTCGGCTGATGTTGCCATATTTCTTGCGATAGGCTTCAAAATCGACTTCTTTCAGCTTTTCGTACCCCTCGAACTGGCTCATGAGGTCCTTTTCGATAAAGGGCACATACATCGAAGTAGTCATTTCACGCCAGGTCGCGATCTCCTCTTTGTCCATTCCGATTTTCTCGAAGGCCCGCTTGAGAAGCATTTCCGGTGCCCGGTCTATAATCTCAAGCATTTTCTCCAGAAGCCAGACGGTCATGACATTGGTGTAGGTATTGTCATCGAGGCCACCTTCTTCTCTGTCGGGGTATTTCTCATGAAATTCATCCGGACCCATGATGCCGCGAATATGGTACCGGTTGTCCTTGGGGTCTTTCTCGGCGACACTCGTCCAGAATCGGGAAACTTCCAGCATCATCTCCATACCGTAATCGTGCAGAAAATCCTCGTCCTGAGTATAGTTGTAGTATTCCCAGACATTATAGAAAATCGCAATGGAAACGTGACGTTGCCGGCTGCTCAAGTCGGGGTCCCAGAGACCGGATACCGGATTGTAGTGGATAATCTGCGTTTCTTCGTGTCCGTCTTCGGCCGACTGCCAGGGAAACATGGCTCCTTTGTACCCATATTCCAGAGCATAGGTTCGGGCCGGATCGAGTCGGCGGTACCGATACAGCAGAGCGCCCTTGGCGACTTCCGGAAACCTTCGGTAGAAAAACGGGAGAACATAGAGGCTGTCCCAGAAGATGTGGCCGCGGTAAGCTTCACCGTGTAAACCACGGGCCGGCATACCGGCATCCATCGATTGTGTATGAGTCGAGGAGGTTGCCATGAGATGGTACGCGTACAACCGGGTCACCATCTGAGCGAAGGAATCACCTTCGATTCGGATATCGGACATACGCCAGGCCAGCCGCCATTGGATGCGATGCCGATAGTAAAGGTGTTCCCAGGAAATATCGCGAGTGAGCAGGGCTCGAGCCTTATCGATTGGACTTGCCGTCAGTGCATCGCGAGATGTGGAAATGGCCACGATTTTTTCGAGAGTGTAGGTTTTGTTTTCAACGGCGTCGAAGCTGATCAATTCCGAGGCGAATGCTTCGGTGGTGGCCTGGTCGATCGATGGATCAATTCTTTTACCGTCCAGGAACACGTGATGGCGGGCACACATGGCAATCTGAACATGTGACTGATTCGTCTCGACCTGTAAGTAAATACCTTCGTCGATATGTCCCTGATCCACCGGGGTAAGATGCCTACTGGTTAGTGCTTTGTAGCGCTCGACACCGGCATTGATGATAGTCCCGTCCAAAGAGGATTTGAGACCGATTTTTGCGCTGTAGTTCAATGGCGTAACCGAATAGCTCAGCGCGGCATAGTGCGGATTGTCCATGCTGGCAAACCGACGTGACTCGATTTCAGTAATGCGACCTTTCGGGTCCTTGAATTTGATTCGACGAGTCATCAGGGCGTAGCGGATATCGAGGTCATGGATGTATTCTTCGAGGTCGCATTCCAATGGGTTAATTTCTTCATCATCGATTATCAGTTGGACGAGCAGCCAGTTGGGGCAATTTACAAAATCTGTGTTGAAAATCTCTTTGCCGTGGACCGTACTCGGTACTTTATTGTAAAGTCCGGCGATATATGTTGCAGGGTAATGCGTGCTGGATGCATGCGAACCCTCGAATGCTCCACGTGTTCCGAAATAGCCATTTCCTATAGTCGATAGCGTTTCGCGAAGTTTTTCTTCCTGCGGAGTGAATTTTTTATAGTGAAGATTCCATTCTTTTGAGCTGACGTGCCCCGTCTCTGTAGACATTCGTTGTTTCCTCCTAGTGTTTCGTACGTTTTCCCAGTTCATTGAGTGTCGCAACAAGAGTATCCGGCGCCGATACCACTGTGACATTTTCACTGAGATCCGTGACTCTGTTGCGAAGAGAGTCGTCGGTGGTGACAAATACTCCCCAGGTATTGGGGGTAGCGCGCAGTGCTTCCTCCAGCATCGGAACATCGGATGGTGTATCGCCACAAATGAGATTCGGCCCGTGCGAAAGGCCAAAGTGCAAAGCTTCGTTGAGAAACGACACCCCGTTGCCTTTGTCGAAATCCTTGAGGCCATCGGCAGTGTCTTCCGACCGCACGGTCAACATTATCTCGATATCCTTTCCGGTATCTTCGATTCTGAAGAATTCATCTGTGGGGTCGTGAGATTTGACAAGTGCGGTTATTGTATCCAGAAATGCCTGCGATTTCTCGGTCGGGATCGATCCGACAATATCCTGGCGGGCGA
>JBEPYC010000176.1:0-7344 GCA_041641555.1 Chitinivibrionales bacterium
ATATGCCAGCGCATGTCCATCAATCAAATACAAGTGTTTTTCCGAAGAATTCATCGGTTACGTGCTCCACATATGGATTTTTGGGGGTACAAACGGATTACGGAAGGCTGTTGTGCAAATTACCTTCTGCCGCTCAAATGCAAAAGCCAGAGGTATGCTATCGGCATTTCAGAGCGCGGCCCTAAAAAAAAACCTCCCCGAGCACATAAGGGCCCGAGGAGGTAACTTTTATTGTATTCCTTTAATGTTTTTCTAATCCGAAAGGATTTCCGGTTTCACATTGGTCAACCCAGACTCGCGCTCTACGGACAGCCTCCAGCTGTGCTCAAATCAAAAGGCTCCCTGCACTACTCCGACGCTCAGTGCGGAGCATGTGCATTGAGCCCTTCTTTACCGTACTCTTCCTCTGAGATCAAGTGTTCGGGTTCGAGTGCCGCTGATTTCATTAATTCTCACACCATTCGCGGACCTGATATGCGGATCGAGGACAACTGAACGAACGGTGCCCTGTGGCCGGATCGCCTTTCGAGGAGAATGGGTTTTCGGCAGCGCGGCCGATGCATCCGAGGCGGGGGACATGCCTGAGCTCACCCAGGTCCCATCAATTTTCTCGACCATTCCGTTTTTACCTTCGGGAGGTCTGACCCAGAAATCACCGGCGGCATTGTGATAATGAATGTCATCGGTTTCTTTCGTCGGCGTCTGAGGAGGAACGAAACACTCTTTATCGACCCAATTGGTCCGAACGGTGTAGGTGCTCGGGTGGAAACTAACGCCGCCATAAACAGTAGTCTGTTCCATTACCCATTTCTCAGAGTTGACTGACCACTTAATGAAATTGGCCCCGTCACCCACCTCCGAAAGCGATATTCCCGCCCAATTTGCCTGGTCCTGCCGCGTGATGCCTCCATACCTCGAAGAGCCGATTTCCAGATGGTCCAGCTTTATCTCTTTGCTATACTGAAAATCAGGCCAATGATAAATGTAGAGTTTCGTGTGGCCCCCGCCCTTGTAGCCGGCTATATATTCACCAAGCGGAGAGATGTACTGATTACAGCCGGTGTTGATTATGCCTATGGAATCTCGGTAAGTTGCGCCTTCCGGATAATGAAACCAGTGACCGAACTGACTTTCAAGCGACCTGTCAAACCCTCGGAGCTGCACTGCAGCATGCTTTGCATCGGCAGTCAAACTGAACCGCATAAGAAGCTGCTCGTCATTGTTATCGGTATAATCCATTACCATTTCTTTGGTCTTTGTACTGACATTGGCTCGCCAGATTTCACCTGTACCACGTTTTGAGGTTCCTTTGGTCTCATCGACACGCTCGTAATAAATCCAGTCCCCATGGGGCCAGTCCAGATTCGCGTACCTCCCCGGACAATCAACCTCTACAATGTCCTCAAGCCCCTCCCCATTGATACCAATAACCGAGATGTGGCAATTGTGCTCGCTCCCGGTCATCTCGTTATTCTTGAGGACCAGGTCTTCACGAAAAAAACCAACGTGTGTTCCGTAGATATTGAGCGAAGGCTTGAGGGCAAGATAATCGGTGAGCGTATCGGCAGGGCCAACGACTTTTGAATTCTCTACCTGGTGAATGACGAGTTTGCCTCGCTGCGTATGAAGAAGACGCTCTGGTACGGGGCCACCCCAGGAACGGCTGTGCAGAAGAAGCGAAATGCCATCCGCGGCAAACAGACTACTCACACAAAAGGCGCTTGCTAACATGGTCTTTGCCAACGTCCGCATACTGCAATCCCTTCGTTATCGCCGTGCTAACAGGCAAGGTACTCTGAACCGCATCCTCGGTCCAATTACCTCCTGATTTACATTAACATTGGCTCAGAAGAGACAGGAAATCAGTTTCATAGAACAGCATTTTATACAACATGTCGGTTCAGCTCTCCAGCACCTTTCGGATGACGGCCGAAAAATCGGCAACCCGGTACGGTTTGCTAATACCCTCCTTGAATCCATAGTCGTGGGGATTACACATCACCGGTTCTTCTGAGTACCCACTGGAGACGATCGCCTTGACATCGGGATCGAATTTCCGTATTTCTTCCAGTGCAGCCATCCCCCCCATACCACCAGAAACCGTAAGATCCAGAATAACGATATCGAATGGATCACCGTTTTCCCGGGCTGTGCGATACTCAGAAATGGCTTCGCCGCCATTTAGCGCGGTACCGACTCTGTACTTGAGTCGCTCGAGCATCCTTCTGGCCAACTCAAGGATTATTTCTTCATCGTCCATGATCAAGACTCTTTCGTTCTCTCCCTCGACAATCATATTCTCGGTTTCCCCCTCCGCTTCCTGGCATTCGGCCGACGCGGGGAGCAGAAGCGTAAAAGTCGTTCCCTCACCCGGCGTCGAGTGGACAGAGATATGTCCTCCATGGTGTTTGACAATAGAATACGAGACAGCCAGTCCAAGTCCGGAGCCCTGCTGTTTAGTGGTAAAAAACGGATCGAAAATCCGTTCGATTTCATCGTTGCGAATACCGATGCCGGTATCCGATATGGTCACCTGGACATACTTTCCGGACCCAACCGGCAGATCTTCATCAGAGTGCACTTCCCGATTCGCGATCTCTACCAGAATGGTCCCTGCATCCCCCATTGCCTGACGAGCATTCAATACGATATTGTTGATTACCTGATTTACCTGCCCGGCATCGATATCAGCATACCAGAGCGGAGATTTTACCCGATACGAACAGCGCGCCGAGGTGCCGGTAACGGCCAATGCGGAGGCTTCCCGGACCAGAGTCTCTAATGAAGCCGCAGAACGTCTGGGCGCACCTCCGCGAGAAAAAGTAAGAAGCTGAAGGGTCAAATCCCGTGCACGATGATAGCTCCTCAGCGCTTTACGGAGGTACTCAGTGGATTTACTTCCACAATCAGCACTCTCCACGGCGAGGTCTATGTAGCCGAATAACCCTCCCAGAAGGTTGTTGAAATCATGGGCAATTCCTCCCGCCAGCACACCAAGGGATTCGAGACGAGCGGTCTTTTCCATCTCCGCCTGTACTCTCCGCTCTTCGGTCTCATCACTGACTATACATACCGTCCGGTCGGGTCGATTACCCGCTCCATGAAGCAGACTCGAATCCACCCGGACATCGATCACCTCGCCGTCTTTCCGCACCATTTTCTTTCGATGGTTTGTTAGACTGCCGGTTTCGAATACTGTCCGCACCGCCTCTTGGGCATCCTTGCGGCAATCGGAATGAATAATGGTACGGAGCGGACGTCCGATCAGCTCGTCACGCTCGTACCCAAGAACATCTCTGGTACGGACATTGGCGCCGACCAGGATACCGTCTCGATCAACTGACATAATAAGAGATGCAGCATGCTCGAAAATCAGGCGATATCGTGTTTCGCTCTCGCGCAAGGCATTCTCACTGGCACGAAGCTGCTCATTGGTGTCAAAAAGTTCCTGATTTGCCTGGTGCAACTGCGAATTGACCTTAATCTGATCGGTAACATCCCGTGCTACCGCCAACAGAAGATCGTCTTCCTTAAGCCTGCAGGAATTCCAGGAAATCCAGCGATAGGAACCATCTTTACAGCGGAATCGGTTCTGAAAAGTGCGAAGTTCCTGATTCTCTCTGAGTTGGTCCAATGCCTGCTTGCTGGATTCAAGCTCTTCAGGATGCACAAAAGAAAGTATTGGTTCGGTAGTGAGTTCTTTAGTACTCCAGCCAAGAGTTTTCTCCCAGGCGGGATTAACCTGCTTGAAATAACCATCGACTCCTGCAATGCAAAGCATGTCAATAGAATAATTGAAGAGCAGATCGCGTTGTGATTCCGCTTTTCTCCGTAAGGTAATATCCATTACGGTAAAGGTTACTCCCAGGGAAAGATCATCGGGGTTCAGGGGAGCTGAACTGAGGATCACATCGAAAACGCTCCCATTTTTGCGTTTCATTCGGGTCTCGACTGTACCGGTACCCTGGTTGCGGATCTGTGCGTATTTAACGTCCCCCACCATCTCGAACTCTTCCTGCGACGGATAAAGAATCCGGGAAGACTGACCGATTAACTCTTCCGCTGTATACCCGATCATCCTGCAGAATTCCTGGTTTACCTGCCGGATCACACGATTCTCGACCAACCCTATTCCGATTGGGAGAGCCAAGAATATGGAACGAAGCAGCTTTTCGGAGCTGGAACTGCATTCCCAGGATTGAATTGCTTCATGTCCAACGTTCTTCGGAGCCATCAAATCTCCCCCTTCCGTGACTACAGAAGAATTCAAGGCAATGAAAACAGGCAGGTCCGGGAACTGTCTAAATCAGGGCAGATGATGCAGAAATGGTGGGTGAGGAATCTGCTGCCCAGAGTAGTTTTTCTGTTGAATCGCCTACCGCACAGTAAAAGAATCCGAGCCGGGAATCGAGTCGCACCATACGACGCTCGGTGCCTCCAAGCGACTCGGCTACCACGACAAGGCCCTTCTCGGCCACTACGTTGCGAACCGATGCGGTCACCAGTCGGCAAATGGAGTCATCCGGATGCTTGAGAACATTCGCACCTCCGGCCAGACATACAATCCTGTCCGAAGAACACGAGCCCATAGTATCCATCTGCCGCATCAGTTCATTCAGTGCATCATGTGCATAGCGAAAACGATTCAGATTACGTTCGGCTACTCCTGGTAGCATTACATGCGACAACCCTGCACAGCCGTACTTGAGATCATACACTCCGACGGCCACGCACGATCCAATAGCACGCGAGACCAGAACACATCCCCTTCGACCCGATTTCACTTCCCCGGTCTGAACATCGATGACAGAATCGAAAGAAGACATGCGCTATGTGCTTTCTACCAGGAGTTACATAGAAATTTGGACCCTTTTGCCAAACGTTCTCCAACATAGATTCCAAAATCGTTTAGGCGGACTCTGTGAAGCAAGGGTATGGGCCATTATCAGCCGCACGTGTTGCCCGCCCTCAGGAGGCGCAAGCAGAACCAACACGCATTTAGTGTGCACTTTTGTAGTGCCGGTACTTTTCGGTCACGATGCATTCGCGAATCATCCGAGACAGAGAATCGGTTGTCCGTCGGGTCGACCCAACGTTTGCCCTGAGAAGGTGCACTTCCCACTGAAGCCGGGAAAGCGCGTGTACACCGATTCTTTTGAGAAGCAGGTCGTTTTTGAGCCAGCCTTCGCAATCACTTCCCTGGTGCACGAAATAGAACAGTTCCCCGATACTGGTCCGAACGTAAACAAGAATCGATCCCAATCCATGGCTCCACTGCGGTTGGTGCCAGTTTGGAACAATATACAGATGAGTTGCACGAGACTGGGACAGCAGGCTGTCCACATCGAGCGTATCGACTTCATCCAGCGGGAAAAAGCTATTCAAGGAACGCATAAGAAGATCTGCTTCTTTGACAATCAAGGCGGTTCTGCCGTGGATACCAAGGCGCTGACGGCCATCGTAGTACCCGTTGCGACTGCACCAGGCGCAGGCAACAAAGGGATTTTCGGCGGTGGACAGCGCCTGATACTCCGGCCCTTCGGCTGCTTTGACAAGTATATTCCAAGTACCAGCCAAGTGCCCTGATCCTTGTTGCCGAAATTCGATTGCCGCAATTGTTTGTGCGGAAAGAAGCGAAAGATCCCTGGCGATCTTTCCGTTTTTGCGTTCCAGAAACGAGGCCAGCTTCCGGCCCAGCACGGTCATATCCTGTGGAGAAATACGAACCGAAGCATTGGAAGACCGTTGTCGGATACGTTTGTAGCTGTCGAGCAGGAATTTCAGAATACGTTTGTGAAAGTTGTCGCGTTTGAAAGAATCCCACTGGAAATAGTCCTGAAGTCCCCTCAGGTGCGTTTCGTTCCACCCCCATTTTCCCCCCAACTCCCAGAGAGACCCCGCCAAGCTCTGGCGCCGTTGCTTACTTCCACAGATTCCCATGAATCCCCGCACAAGAAAGCATTCTTCAATCAGCTCCCGAAGGGATACCAGAGATATTTCGGTATAATATGCCCGGAGCGATTCGATCATGAAAAGGTAAGGGTCCGACTGTTCAGGGCCCCCTCCGGCTAATACTTCCTGTTTGAAGCGAGCACAAAGAGGCATGTTTTGCCGCCCCTGAGACGAGTAGGCGTCAAGGAGACCCATTTTCAGTACCGATTTGAATGGAAACCGGGTACCTTTGAGCATTTGCCATAAGGCAGCGCCATAGAATTCGGTCAGGCTGAGCCGGTGAACATTGCCAAGATCGATAAAGGAATCGGACGGAAACGAAGCATCACCGGTGAGCCGGGCGATATGGAAGGCATAATCCGCATCAGAGGTCCCCGGAGGCATCACCCAGAAAAATGGCCACTTGCCGCAGAGGAATATGGCCGTCCGGTAAAACTCATCTTTCAACAGTTTGCCCAGTGCGGTGCCGCAGGATTCCCCATTCATTCCTCCGTAGTGATCTTTGCGAATGTCTCCCAGATCGACCGGAAAAAAGTGTATCTCCAGGCCGGCCGTCTCCGCAGCCCACAACTCAATAGATCTCAGTTTTTCGGATAGCTGCTCAAACCGCTCCTCTCCCATTGCTATCCGGTGGAGACCGATCCAGACGTCCAGGTCGCTGTGGGACGTGAACGCCATTGTTCCCGCGGATCCGATCGTGGCAATAAACTGGATCTCGAGTTTTGACTTGATTTTTCGTGGAGGGCTGAACGAAGGAAATTCGTGAGCAAGCAGGTCGCGCAGAAAAGGCGAGTAGGAAAAGCAAGCGATCCCGCACGGTGCATGCGGCTCGGTGGAACCACCTGGAAGCTCCGGTGAGTTTTCATGCAGAAGCACCGGAATGCAATCCAGCACCCGTTTTCCGGAATCGGTCAGAGACGCTCGAAGACGATCGATTCTGCCCTGGTTGTAACGCCCGAATGTACTGATATTCGCCGGAAATCGTCCGGTTCCTCCAGGTATTCCCACCAGGCATTCTCCGCAGATATGATTCGTGTCCGTTCAGTACCCTGGCTACGGGACAACCAGCTTCCTGCGGTACCATTGTACCGCAGGTGTAACCGGAAGCCCTCAGATTCGGCACTGCAAAGGCATTGCTCTTGCCCACGATGAAGCGTTCGAAGACAAAAAGCAGAGCCGCTTTACCCTGCCAGGAAAGCGGCTCCCTTCATCATATTGTACTCCTGCGCCTGCTGGTTTGCAACGAACAAATCATCCTGATCGGGAGTGTTTCGAACCGGCGGGTTCCAGCGGCTCCTTTTCGCCCCATGTCCGCTTGATATACCCGCTTCGTCCCGAACCTTCTTTGTACATCGAATACCGAAAGGGCTGTTTCTGGTAGTATTCCTGATG
>JBEPYC010000176.1:7354-8230 GCA_041641555.1 Chitinivibrionales bacterium
CGGCCAGTTTCCGCTGACGCTCATCGTGGTAGAAAACCGCAGTACGGTACTGGGAACCGCGATCGGCAAACTGACGATTTTCGGCCGTAGGATCGATATTGCGCCAGAACGTCACCAGAAGGGTGTCGTAATCGATCTTATCGGGATCATAGGTCACCTCGACTGCCTCGGCATGCCCGGTCCGCCCCGAACATACTTCTTCATAGTCGGGGTTTTCCACAGTGCCTCCCGTGTACCCGACTCTCGTTCCCACCACGCCTTCGAGTTGATCAAACGGCGGTTGCATACACCAGAAGCACCCTCCGGCAAATGTAGCCTTCCGGTACTGATTTGTTTGTCCCTGCTGTGTCATAGTACCCTCCTTTCTCTCCGGACTCGTTATATACTGGTTATATAACGTATACGGACGAGCGGGGTGCACTATTCCCCGACAGCCAAACAAGTGACATCCAGCGGCCAAAAAAGTATCCTGATACACTACACCACCGCGTTTTCTTCCCTGGAAGTTTTAGCTTGCGCACCGAAAGCATAGACACGTAAATTTCTTCTATCCGCAAGTATCCACATTCGAAAGGTTTCCCCATGAAAAAGCTTCTCGCCGGAAGCCGTCTGTTTTTGATTGCACTATCAATTGTTTCCTGCACCTCAAAAACTGACCAGGAAGCCAAAGCTCCGCAAGAGCAAGTTCAGAACATCGTGTCCGCTCACACCCACGGAATCGTCTCCCGGGAATCGGCAGTTCGAATTCAGTTCTACGATCGAATGACCGATTCGGCTCAGGTCAATAAACCCCTGGAGCACTCCCCCATTACTATCAAGCCCAAAGTGAAAGGTACTACCGTATGGCGCGATAGTCGCACACTCGAATTCCGTCCT
>JBEPYC010000177.1:0-8216 GCA_041641555.1 Chitinivibrionales bacterium
ACACCCCGTCTATATCCTGCAGCCCAGACTCAATCGATTCACAGTGACTGATTATCTGCGGTCGAAGGATCTTGTATTTTTCGGCGATGTGGCTCAAAGGAACTGAATTGCTCATATGGATCTCCCGTTATCATCTTTTTTGATTTGGTTATGTTCCTTAGTTATCTACCCAGGGTACTTCCCCATTGGACATCTCTCATGGACCTGTGATGTCGAAGTGGCATGAATAGGCGAAGTTACACAACACTATGGTCTTCAAACCATGCGGAACCCATCCGGATCTGCCGGAATGCCGATTCCCACTAAGAAAACAGGTATTGGAATGCGTACTATAATGCATACACTACCTCATGCGTAAAATAATACTGTTCGCTGCTATTCTCAGCAAATCTTTGCGCCAGTGGGTCCCTGACGTATTTTGTACAGGCCTTTTTGTTTCATTTTCCTCGGATTAATATCGATGGTCGTACTCGAAATCTGCAGAAATCGCGACGTTGTAGAAACGGTTTCGCTTGACCTAAGCAAAGTCGGAATAGGGAGAAGCCCGCGTAACGATGTCGTTGTCGAAGATGGGGTGTGTTCCCCTTTTCACGCAGGGCTTGAACGAAGCGGGCCGACGTATCTTCTCTGTGACCGGGGCTCCCGGAGCGGTACCATGCTCAACGGAAAACCCATACGGCGGGCTGTGGTTACTGACGGGGATAAAATCACAATCGGAGAGACGATACTTCGGTTCAGGCAGGAAGATCTCAGTCATTCTCCGGCTCCCCGCAAAGAACACGATTCCGAGGAGAGTACGAAAGACCAGACAGATACGAAAGAATCCAGCGCTCTACCGAGTCAGAAGGAAGTCTCAGATTCCAAAGATACCCCGCCGTCGATTTCGGACAGTACCAGAATCGCCTCTACCTCCGATTCGGGGCAGAACGGGAATTCGTTGCCCCAGGCCGACCCCGGCGACTCTTTGGCTTACCGGAACAAACGTATCCGCATGCGCCTGTCCGGTTCAGTAGTGGCAGCTTCGGCCGAACGCCTGCAGAAACTATTCGATGATGCTATCGAACACGGTCCATCGCAGCTTACGATTGATTTCACCAAGGTACGTACCATCACGCATGGTGGGTGGAAAGCGATTCTCAAGTGCCTTTCCGGGACTCGTCGAGCAAACGTGAACGTTTGCTTTACCGGCATGAGCAAGGACATAGAACACGCATTCGATGTCCTCAGGATGGATTTACTGGTAGAGAAGAAATAGCCGGGGGTATCTCCCGGCGCGCAGATAGTTCAGACACACAGTCTGCGCCGGATCAGTGATAGTAGTATGGCTGGGTGATATCTGCACTATCTGGTTCTCCCCCAGCGGCGCTATCGGTGTTGGCGATCACGGATTTGACATGGGCGCCGACCACAACTTTTCGTCCATCGCTGTCATCGATCTTTATCTGTATATTTGAAGGAATCCGAAATTTGCTTGTGTCTCCCGCATCCGTAACGAACATTAAATGACTCTTTGTTTTTTCGTCACTGTAGAGCCAATCGCTTTCACTGCCAGGTTCCAGGTTTCCGGAGCTCGAGCCCGTGAAGCTTACGTTACCAATGGAGCCGGTTGTGGTTAGCGCACTTTCCACGAAACTCGCCGCCGATACCGCGACATTTTCCGAAGTGTTTCTCCGGGAATCCTGGATATACCCATTATAGATGGGAATTGATACCGCCGAGAGCACTGCCAGAACAACCGCCACCACGATTACTTCGATCAGGGTCACTCCTGTCTCATTGCCGGTAAGCCTGCGCATGATAGCTCCTTTATGGTGAAAACCGGAGTCAGAAATTAGCGAACAGACCTGGATACCAAAACCTCTTCGGTCGATAGCCCGACGAAGTGTCTTGCTTCCCCAAGCATTCGGGTCTACAAAATAGCTCCTGGATGCGTTAACATAATCCAGGAGCCGAGGCGCAGTCAATTATCATGTTGGCGGAATCTTTTCCCCTGCGGTCCGAAACTCTCTATTCCCTGCTCGACAGTGAGCTTAGGTGCCTGCGTATCGACCGTTTTTCGGGGTCGTGTACCAGATGATCGTGGACTCGCCGGCAGGTTCTTGCGCCTATTCTGCACGGGAGCAGTTTCCATCATCCCTATCCGGTCAGTGGCGATAACGAATTCATCATAGTAGCGGCTTTGCGTTCGCGGTGAGCCCTTGTTCCAGTAGCAGTCGAGCATGACTTCGTTGATGCCATAGGTCCGGGATCCGCGAAGATCGACATCGAGGCGTTCCACAATCAATTCACTATCTGCCCATATTCGGTACAGGCCATCGGTTTGGCCCGGCGTATTCAGTTTTACTTCCATTTCAAAACAGACCCATTGCCCCTCAACCGACGGATCATCGAACGAGAAATCGGTTCCCGCTACCGGCAGCCAGCCAACACTGTTGGCCTGCGTACTATGCTCCGCTTTCACATCCGCTACCACTCGGCCATCGCTGATCCAGGTGTGGATTTCCATGGGTGCATTCCAGCTGCCCGACCGCACCCGGTTCCTCATCCTGGCCATTTTGGGTGGGTAGCCCTCAAAACCCGCTTCAAATTTATGGTACCATCGCATAAAGAGGTGATCGGGCCAGTACTCCCTGACTTTCACTATCCAGCCGGCGTTGACCTGTCCGAAAGCGTAGCGCTGCTCGAGGCAGCCGGTTCCTGCAAATGGATCGGTGCCGCTCAGCGTCATGCCGTTTTCGCTGACATCCTCGTAGCGGCCCCCGACATTCACGGTGGTATCATCGAAGCTATCGTAAAAGAGCCAGTGGGCGGGAAGGGAGGATTCCGATGCCATGCAAGCGATGAAGCTCCCCGCGAGGATCAGGGATGCGCTCAAGGCTGCTGCCGAATATCGAACAGTAGTGATCATAATGACAATATATATATGGACACTGCTGTCCAGAACAGATGGCAATTCCTGGGAAATCTACTTCAGGTAGCCTTTGAGGGGAGCTCTTTGGGCTTTTGCAAGAGAGGTCTGGGCTTTGCTTAAGTCCTTAACCCGGCACGAGAACACTGTGCCATCGAACTGTCTCAACTGCGCAGCCTGAAACCTCCCGGTTCAAGTGATTCTACCTACAAGCTTCCTGCGGGGGGCCTGCACGGCAGATTTTACGAAGCGTAGGCGGTCGGAAGCAAAGGAAAAGGAAGCACGCTTCTATTCTGGGCAGAAGGGTATGCGGACTGGAATTTGCTGGACATCGGAGGCATAGAGTTTATCTGGACATCGGAGGGATTATAGCTTATATTGATATGCTTGTCGTGTTCACTAATCCATGCTGCTCAGCGACTTCATGTCGCATGCCGCAGCATGGAGAATACATTCGAAGCCGTTTCCGGACCACTTATTGCACTTGGAAAAGGACCGCTAACGAACAAACTGAGACAAATCGGCTGAGAGGTCTTCCGTGTATTTCCTGTGCTCGGCTTTCCATTCTCTGCTTCCGCGGCTTCGGTAACAGTGTACCAGACAATGCTGATCTATCGAGAAACCAATTGGTTTTTCGATAAAACCAGGGGTTTCCAAGAACGGCGCCGGACTCATGAAGGCTGTTAAAAAAATCAAGCATTCCTCCAGAGATGTGCCTGCAGTGGTGGCACTGACAGTTCTGTTCTGTTTCCTCTTTCGAGACGGGTTCAGGGCATTCTGGCAACAGGGGGAAAGCTGGCACCTGTTCATTCCTTTGATAGCATCGTACGTATT
Organism: Chitinivibrionales bacterium; assembly: GCA_041641555.1. Classification (GTDB taxonomy): domain Bacteria; phylum Fibrobacterota; class Chitinivibrionia; order Chitinivibrionales; family WJKA01; genus JBEPYC01. Next base: position 3,743 of record JBEPYC010000177.1, read on the forward strand.
CTGGCGAATCTTCACCAGCCGGAACACGGTAAGCATTTTTCCTGCCCCTCTGCCGGGAACCCTCCTTTTAGTCTGCGGAATCGTATTTGTCCTTGCCGGTGCGTGGTCGGCGACATCAGTTCTCAGCGAACTCGGGACCATAGCCGGGATTTACGGGCTGGTACTCGCGCTGTTCGGTTACCATTTCTTTGCCGTGTTCCTTTTTCCACTTTTATACCTGGTGTTCATGACTTCGCTTACCGACGGAGCATTGGGGCTGCTCTCTCCGGTATTCAGGCAATTCAGCGCCGCCGTTTCCGTTGGATTGGCCTCGATGGCCGGTTTGGACATTCTGCAACATGGCAGCTTCGTTCGCCTTCCGCATATGATGCTGAACGTAGCGGATGAATGCAGCGGTGTCAATCACGTTCTTTCTCTTATAGCCACGTCGCTGCCACTTGCCTACCTGGGGCTTGCCCATAATTGGAAACGTGCCATTTTGGTAAGTGCATCAGTACCCGTTGCCCTTGTTTCCAACGGCATACGTGTCTACACCATAATACTTTTCAATTACAACAGAACGGTGTTCACTCATGGCCCCGGTAACATTTTCGTGACCGGAGCCGGCTTTTTCATAGGCCTGGGCCTGATGACGATTCTGCTGTTCCTGCTCAGAGAGAAAACCGGACTCAGACCGGCAGGTACCTTCAGTCAAACGAGGATTATCTCGCGAGGCAACCACTTGCTCGATTTCCGAACCACACTTATTCTTCTGGCAGTATTGTCTTCCGGGCTGCTCTTTGGCTCGTTACGCCGACCGCAAAGCGTTCAACTTGGTGCGGGACCGGATTCGGTGCCCACGACCCAAAATGCCTGGTCGGGCGGAAATTCCCTACCGGTTTCTCTGCTCGATGACACTCCCAGTCCCGATGCACTGGTAAGCCGTTCATACGAAAAAAAGCCGGGACAGCATGTTCACTTGTATATTGCTTATTTCGCCAAACAAACGCAGGGACGCGAAATCGCGGGGCATTCATTCAGCAGGTTGCGAAGAATGGGATTTGAACGAAGAATTGAGACCTCCCGCAGCGGCACCATTCCAGTCCATTTCTCCATTCTGGAAGATGCTCGAGGTAACCCACATGCAGTGGCGCAGTGGTATTTCACGAACCGATATCACACGACAAGTGAATTGAAGTCGAAACTGTTTTCTATCATCGATGCATTTTCGTCCGGTAATACCGCGGGATCGTTGATCGTCTGTTCCACTCCGATCAGATCACGTTCTCAGGACGGGCAGAATAGAGTCGAGTTCGACACGCTCAGTGAGTTTATTACCGAGTTCTATAGCGACATACGAAGATCGGTTACGCGGAGCTGACCGGAGGTAGTGTATTGCGAACTTGCGAATAAGTATGACACAGAAGGCTCATGATTTGCACGAAACGCAGAACATAATGATCCCACGCAGCAGCGTGGCGGAAGCCACCGATAATCACAGCGGAAACGTATCGATAACGCTCACCGACATCGGCTCATTCCATGAAGACGCCCTGTCCAGGAAACTACACCCGCACCTTCCTGATGAAACGCTCAAGGCTATATGGCGAAAAAAACGCCGGATAGATAGAATAACTACACTGGCAGGAAGATACCTTGTACTGCAGTTGCTTCGTTCGAAGGGTTACCCGGACACGTATTTCAACCGAATACGCAACGATACCTACGGGAAGCCGCATATCCCTGGTGGGCCCCATTTCAATGTAAGTCACTCCGGTACGATGGTTGCGGCGGTCTTTTCAGAGAGTCAGCGTGTCGGAGTGGACCTTGAACATATCCGACCTCTGGATCTCGAAGATTTCCGCTCATGCATGCAATCGCACGAATGGGACCGGCTGGTTCTGTCGGAAAACCCGCTGAAGGCATTTTTTGATCTCTGGACACGCAAGGAGGCGATCTTGAAAGCTGACGGACGGGGGATATCGATCCCGCTTGGGAAGGTAGACACCGGGCCTGGAGAGGTCGGAGGCATCGCGGCACAATGGCATGTGAGGAGAATAGAGATCCGGGGAGATTACAGCTGCCATGTCGCCGGTGAGAATGCCGCATCTCTTTCGGATTTGGAGTATATCCCGCCGGCACAACTGGAGAATCCGTCATGACCGAATCGAATCCCAGTACCCCTTCCTATCGTGAACGTCCTCTGACCAAGCGGGAGAAGCTTTTTGCCGCCCGTCTGACGGAAAGCAACAGGAGTGTTGTGCCTGCTACTGTCCGGGCTCTGGTGGAAGAAAAGCTGCTGAAGAAAGCCAGGCAACTGCTCTGTGAGAGATATCGGGACCTCGCATTCTCGGAATTCGAAATTCTGGGATATGTCTTCGCCCGGGCTGCATCCGCGGATGCACGTTTCAGAACGACCAGCACCGCCGGCGAGACTCTTCGCGAATACCAGCACCTCAACCTCGGAATCGCCGTTGCTGCCCCTAACGATGAACTCTACACCGCAGTAGTAAATCAATCAGAAACGCTTTCATTCGATATTTTCGTGGAAAAATCACAGCAGGCCGTCGTTCTGGCCTTACAGGGAAAGGACCAGATTCGTCCTTCCACGCAGGTGTTGTTCAGCTACATGTCCGACCAGGGTATCACCGATGCCATTCCGACAGTTGTCGCACCTGCAGTCTCGGTAGTGACCATCGGTGCGCCATTCGATTCCGGAAACGGACGTTTTCGCATCGCATCCCTCACCTTTGATCATCGCTACATCAACGGATTCGCCGCCGCACGCCTTCTTGAACGTTTTACCGATGAATTAAAAAACATTATCAGCGAAACAACAACTCCAATGCCCGGTTCGCCCGGGCCATCGAATCGACCCGATGGTGAACTCCGACCAAACCCCACGGGCACCTCGGATGCCATACTAGTACAGGCCATCTGTGAAGTTCTGGGAATCGCCCGACAGGATCTCCATGAAGACATCCCTCTTCGCAACCAGGGTCTTTCTTCACTCAAGTCGGTTGAGCTTGCCGGCCGATTGAAAAAAGTACTCGGAGTCGATCTCCCTGCCACGCTCATCTGGAACTACCCGACCGTACGTGCGCTTTCCGACCATTTGGGGCGAGAAGTGGTAAAGCCGGAGCCTGTCGGTTTATCCGATAAGGATCTGGCGCAGCTCCAACAGGTAATCAGTGCGGCCGGCAAATCCATACCCGGGCAAGCCGATCTGAAAACAGGTGGAAACCCCATACGAAGGGATACGCCGGATGAATGATCTGTCACAGCAGATTGCACGTCTTTCGGAGAATCAGAAAGAGATTCTCAGAACCCTTCTCGGACCTTCGAAAGCAGACGTATCGACGAGTTCTCCGATAGCAGTCACCGGGGTAGGATGCCGCTTTCCCGGTACAGCGGATACCCCTGACCGGTTCTGGAAACTACTGATGGATGGAACCGATGCTATCGGCCGAGTCCCCGGAGATCGTTCTGCCTGGCAGGCATACGCATCGGAATCGGGCGGCATGCCGGCAGAACCGGAAATCCTACAAGGGGGATTTCTTGAGGGTATAGATCTTTTCGATCCAGCGTTTTTCGGCATATCGCCGGCGGAAGCACATCATATGGATCCGCAACAGCGGATGGCACTGGAAGTCTGCTGGGAAGCTTTCGAGCAGGCAACGCTCACACTCGAGCAGCTTCGGGGCAGTAATACCGGTGTTTTTCTGGGGGCACTCAGTGTCAACTGCGACTACTTTGTGGAGCAGGTTCTGAATCGCGGTGAAATTGATGTTTATACGGCAACTGGTGGTGAACTGTCGGTTATCCCTAATCGGGTCTCCTACTTACTGGGCCTCACCGGGCCGAGCGTTGCGCTTGACACAGCCTGCTCCTCTTCACTGGTTGCGGTACATATGGCGTGCCAGAGTCTTCGCAACCGTGAGTGTGATGCGGCAGTTGCCGGCGGAGTCAACCTGCTGCTGACACCTCGAACCAGCATTGCCTTGTCGCGACTTCAGTTTCTTTCTCCCGACGGCAGGTGTAAGCCTTTCGATGCTTCCGCAAACGGTTTTGTCCGAAGCGAAGGAGCGGGCGCAGTTGTTTTGCGACGGCTCGATGATGCACTGGAGGACAACTCCCCTATTCTGGCAGTAATCGCCGGATCTGCTATCAACCAGGACGGTGCCAGCAACGGCCTGACCGCCCCAAACGGATTGTCCCAGCGCTCCGTTGTGCGTCAGGCCTTCTCCGCAGCGGGTATTTCCCCGGCCTCTGCAGGCTTTTTTGAGACTCACGGCACCGGCACCGTTCTGGGCGATCCGATCGAAGTAGAAGCCCTTGCGGATATACGATCGGCGGCCGGGAAAGCAACCTCCTGCTATCTTGGCTCTGTCAAGAGCAATATCGGTCACCTTGAAGCGGCGGCCGGCATTGCAGCCCTGATCAAAGCAGTTTTGTGCCTCCATCACGGGCATATACCTCCGAATGTTCACTTCCG